>NZ_JABFBC010000006.1 GCF_013093415.1 Halovulum dunhuangense | reverse complement strand
TATAGATACAATTTCCATTGATTGTGAGGGGCCATCAACAGGATGTTCCACATCATCCTAGCAGGTTTCCCTGCCTGCCACACCCCGAGAGTCGATGCAAAAACCTAAGCCAAAGAGGCTGGTGAAGCCATGCATGAGTAGTTCCGTCGAGCGTCAAACAGTCGTCCGTGGCACTGAAAAGCGCTCAGCGCGTTTGGGATTGCCCCTGAGAGCTCCTATGCGCCGTGCATGCGGCCTTGATGCGATTGGCCAGGGTAAGGGGACAGCCACAAACGGAAACAATCTGTCAGCGGGCGTCTCAGAAGGTCATGGGCTTATGGCTGCCGTTGAACGCGACGGACTGTGGGCTTCCGCAACCGCCACAGCACGGCCCAATTCCCGGCGACCGACGCGAAATTCTGGGTCATCGCTGCGAAGCGCGGGATCGCGCCAGCCTGCTTGGGCCAGCGATGCCCGATCCTCTTCCAAGACAGCCGAGGACGGCGCCGTGCCGTTTCCGTGTCCAAAATCCGACGAGTCTCTGAGAGGCCCGTGGACGGCCGAAAATCGTCGACGCACGTTCCCCCCTGCTGCCGACCAAGATGATCGCCAGCGAGCCTCCTAAGGCGCCTGCGCCCCCCCTCCGACACTGGGGGGCGCTGCTTCCGCTCCACCCTGTCGGCCGCCTGAAAGAGTCCGGTCTCGAGCGCGCTAAATGTAGCATCGAGCGCCAACTGTGGACCCATCCATACGGATCTGGGCACCAATATAAGGATCCGCGCACCGGAAGTCGGCCCACAGCCGACACTGGAACCTAAGAGGGGCGCGGCCGTTCTAGGACTTCCAGTATGAGCGCCCATGTCTGGGCAGGCGTCGTCTAGTGCAGCGTCGTGCAAACACAAGCCGCTGCCTCGCGCCGCTCGGGTAGCCTGTCATACCGAAGCACGTCTGGATTCCCGACAAGATTAATCGGATAAATTGTTGACAAGGATAGTCGTGAATTATATCGCAACCCGGCAGTGTGAATGCAGCAGGGAATTGCAGGCATGGAAAATCTTTCGGGCACCCTCGCGCCGGGCGTCTCCACCCTCGCTACCCGCGCTTGGGAATTCACCCTCCTGGGTGGACCGGCAATCTGGGCAATAGCGGCGCTTTCGGTCACGACTGTCGCGCTGATCCTGTGGAAGATCTGGAGGCTGGCGCTGCTCGGAGCCTGGACGGGCGGCCGTAGCGCGCGTCTTGCCCTCGATCTCTGGACCGGGGGACAGGAGCGTGAAGCCATCCGGCTTGTCTCCGACAGACGCACCTGCCGGGCACGGTTGCTCGCGGCCGCGATGTCTGCGCGGCAGGATCACACTCTGGGCGAAGCAGCAGCGCAGGCCGAGACGGAGCGCGTCGCCCGGGGCCTGCTGGCCCGCGCGCGATCGGGGCTTCGGCCACTCGAACTGATTGCAACGATCGCACCGCTGCTCGGGCTCCTCGGGACGGTTCTCGGCATGATCGCAGCTTTCCAGGCCTTGCAGGAGGCCGGTGCGCGCGCGGATCCTGGCACCCTTGCAGGCGGAATCTGGGAGGCACTTCTGACGACCGCGGCGGGTATGGCCGTCGCGATCCCGGCATCCATGGCGCTCACCTGGTTCGAGAGCATCGCCGACCGTCTGCGACACGACATGGAGGATGCCGCGACAAGGGTCTTCCTGCGCCCTATCGCTTCATCTGAAACACGCCGCCTGCGCGCGGCGGCCGAGTGAATGTTCGACTTCGATGTCCCCCGCCGACCGCGGCGGCCGAGCCTGACTCCGATGATCGACGTCGTGTTTCTGCTGCTGGTGTTCTTTATGCTTGCCTCGCGCTTCGGGCTGGACTTGCAACTGCCGCTCAACCTCGCCGGTGGCGTGAACGCCGACGAGTACGAGGGGCCACCCCGGCTTGTGGACGTGCTGCCGAAGGATCTGAGGCTGAACGGTGTCGCGGTCCGCGCTCAGGATCTGGCGACCAGTCTGGAAAACCTCACAGCGACACCGCAGGACACGATCATCCTCCGCCCCCGCGACGACGCATCGTTGCAGCGCGTGGTCGAGGTCATGGAAGCGCTTGCCGCTGCGGGGTTTTCCCGGCTCGTTTTGGTGGAGTGACTGGATGCGACTTGCCGATCCCTCCCGCCGTCAGCCGCCCGAAAGTGTGGTTCCCATGATAAACGTGGTGTTCCTGCTGCTCATTTTCTTCCTCATGACAGCGCAGATTGCACCGCCTGAGCCATTCGCCGTCGAGCCGCCACAAGCGGAGGCCGGGGACCCCGCCGGTGGCGATTTCACTATCTATCTCGCGCCGGACGGAACCTTCGCCTTTCGTGACGTGACCGGGGACGAGGATGCGCTCGCCGCTCTCGGGTCGGAGCTGGAGGCCTACTGTACGGCTGGTGAGTGTTCCGAAGCGGTCCCACGCCCGTCAGTAATCTTGCGCGCGGACCAGGCCGTATCTGGCGCAAGCGTTGCAGCGCTCCTGCCGCGTCTGGGCGCGATCGGATTTGCTTCCGTACAGCTGGTGACCGTCTCACCATGAAACGGTTCGCGGAGTTCACGATCTTTGTCGCGGCATCAGCGGGGCTGCACGTGGCAGCATTCGCCATCGCCCCGGCGGAGGAAGGTATCAATGCCGCTGGTGAGGGTGGCGAGGTCGTCATTTCCCTCACCGCCTCAAGCGCAAGCCTGGCCGACATGGTCGTCGACTGGGAACGCCCGCCCGAGATACTGACCGCATTTGAGCCACCACCAGCCCTGCCTCCATCGCCGGTAGAGCCTCCGCAAATTGAGGCCCCGCTCGCGACGGAAGCGTCCGTTGCCATGGCGAGGCCCGACGCGCCGGGTCTTGCCCTGCCGCAAGCAGAGGAGGCGCCCGAGATCGATACGACCGCCCCGCCGCCGCAAGCCGAACCGCCGATAGAGGCAGAGGCGGAAGAACCCGAGGCGGAACCGCAAGAGACAGACCTCGATAGCACCGCCGCCGTCGAGACGAGCGCCCGCCCCTTGGCCCGACCGCGCGACTTTGCCTCCGTCGAAAGGAGCGAAGCCGCGCCTGTACAGCGAAGTCAAGCGCAGGCGAGCCCCTCACAACGTGCGGCCGGACAGTGGGACGGCGCGGCGGCCGGCAACGACCGACCAGCCGATACCTCGACATTGAGTCAGAACCAGCGGCAGAGTCTTACGGCGCGCTGGGGAGGGCAGGTGCGCGCTGCGATCGAGCGACGCAAGCGCTATCCACGTGATGCCACGGGCGCTTCGGGCACGGTAGTGGTCCGGATCACGGTGGGGCGCGATGGCAGCCTGAGGAATGTCGCGCTTGCCCGGTCCTCCGGCAGCGCCGCACTGGATCAGGCCGCACTCCGCGCGGTGCACACCGCCCGAAGCTTTCCATCCGCTCCCTCTGGCCTGACTGAGCCGACTTACACATTCACACTCCCGATGACTTTCAGCAGCTGACGCACCGAGGCGGCGCGCCTGCCCGCCGAGAGGAGATCTCATGACACGGCACAGCACATTCACGAAAGTCTCCAGTGCCAGTCCTGGGATGATGATCACGCAGATCCGGACCGGGCTTGAAGCCCGCGATCTCGTCTTTGCCAGTGACGCGGACGGTGCGCTCACCTGCGACACCGGCATCGGCCTACTGCGATTCAGTGCCGAAGATGGGTCGGTTGCCATCCGGGTAGAAGCGCCCTCGCGCAACGAGGTGTTCATGCTTCGCGAGAGCGTACTGGCACAGCTCGAGCAGCTCGGCCCGGCGCTGGTCGCTGGGATCGAGTGGCAAGGCGCTGAGTTCGCCTCGCCGTATCCGCCGAACTTCCGTGTGGCGCAGATCGTTGGGTGCACGCAGGTATCGGCGCGTTTCCTGCGGCTGCGGCTTGAGGCCGAAGATTTGGGTGATTTCGCGCGATCCGGATTGCATCTCCGCCTGCTTTTGCCACCCGCGGGACGGGAGCCCGTCTGGCCAAGCCTTGGGCCCGACGGCCGCACTCACTGGCCTACGGGTGCGGACCGGCTGCACACTCCGCCCTATACGATCAGACGCATCGATCCAGGCGCGGGCTGGCTCGATGTGGATGTATTCCTTCACGGCAATGGACCGACCTGCACATGGGCCAAGCAGGTTTCCCCGGGCGCCACGGTTGGCATGACCGGACCGGGGGGCGGCTGGTATCCGCAGGCGGATGACCTGATCCTCGCAGGCGACGAAACCGCGCTCCCGGCCATCGCCCGCATGCTCGAGGCGGCGGCGCCTGAGACGACTGGCAAGGCCCTGATCGCGGTCGAGGATGCCGGGGACCGGGGCGATCTTCAGAGGCCGCCGGGCGTGGAGGTAGTCTGGATCGAGCGCGGCAAGACAGCACAGCCCTTGGTTGGGGTGCTCAAGGAAATTGTTACTCGTCCCGGCCCGTATGTCTGGTTCGCCGCCGAGAAGGCCGAGGCCGCGCTCGCGCGTGACTACCTGCGCGAGACGGTGCAACTCGACCGAAAGGCCTGCCATGTCGCGGGCTACTGGGCGAAGATAAGTTGACAATAAAAGTCGGAATCAGTAACCCGCCACCGCCAAGCCAGTCGCCAGGTAAAAATAAGATTGAAAAAGAATGGAGCGACACATGCAGCTTAGCCGCACCGCCATCTCGTTCTGCGCATTGCTGGCGGCCGTGCCAACACTGGCGCAGGACATCCAGCTCGATCCGATCACGGTCGAGGACGCAAGCGACGAGGGGTTCTTCGGCGCGCCTGTGGCACTTGATACTGGCAGCGTCATGAAATCGGGAGACCCGATCCTCGAGACACCCCGCTCGGTGGGCGTAGTGACAGCCGAGGAGATCCAGCAGCGGGGCGCGCAGGACGTTGAAGAAGTCCTGGCTTACTCTACCGGTGTCGCCGTCGGTGAATACGGACTCGACAACCGCTCCGACTGGTACCTGATCCGCGGCTTCCGCCCTTCGACCTTCCATGACGGGCTCCAGGCACGCTACGGCTTCTACAACGACACCAAGCCCGAGCCCTTCCTTCTCGACAGTGTCGAGATCCTGAGGGGGCCCGCCTCTGGCCTCTATGGCAACGGCGAGGTGGCGGGCGTGGTCAATACCACCTCGAAGACCGCCGCCGAGGATTCCCCGAACGTCGTGCAGCTGCAGTTCGGCTCCTTCGGACGAAAGCAGGTCGGGGTGGACTATGGCAGCGATCTGACCGCGGACGGCACACTGAGTTACCGGGTCGTCGGGCTGTTGCGCGACGCCGATGCTCAGGTCGACTATTCGCGTGACGACGCCTTTGCCATCGCGCCCTCGATCACCTGGCGTCCGACGGCTGCCACGAGCCTTACGGTCCTCGCCAACGTCCAGCGCAACCGGACCAGTCCGATGATCCAGTTCGCATCCGTGGCCGGGACGCGCGACCCTGCGCCTAACGGACGGTTCCTGCCCGACAGTCTTTTTGTGGGAGAGCCGGGTTTCGACCGTTTCGACGCCGATCAGGACGCACTGACCGTCCTTTTCGAGCACCGCTTCAACTCTGTCTGGAGCACTAACGTCAATGCCCGCTACACGCAGGGTACCGCCGACTATCGGCATGCGTGGTGGGCCTATGACAACTTTGCCACCAACCGCTACAACCCCGACGGGACGATAAATCGCACTTTCTACCGTGCAGAGAACGAGATGGAGTCCTTCAATCTCGACGCGAACGCAACGGCCGAATACCGGCTGGGGACGTTGGACATGCGCACGCTTACTGGGATCGGCTATACTCGCGGCGAATACGACAGCGATTTCGGTTACGGGGCCGAGACGAACCCTATCGACCCGTTCGACCCCGTCTACACCGGATTTCCCGACATCGCGGTGACCGACACGCCGGCGAACACTGTCGAGGAATGGGGCGCCTATGTCCAGAACCGTGCAAGTCTCGACGACAGGCTCCACATTGATTTCGGACTCCGCTTCGGGCGCATTGAGACCGGCGAGACTTCCGGCACATTCCGCTCGGCCGCGATCTCTGCTTCGGACGAGGCGATGACGAAGAATCTCGCGGTACTCTATCGGTTCGATAATGGGCTTGCGCCCTATGCCAGTTATGCCGAGAGCTTCCGGCAGGAAATCGTGGGCTCAGACGCGGCTGGCGATCCCTTTGAGCCGACCCGCGGCAAACAATACGAGCTGGGCGTCAAGTATCAGCCGCCCGGCACCAACACGCTGCTCACGGCTGCAGTTTTCGACCTCATCAAGTCAAACCTGACTGTTGCGGATCCCGCGAACCCCGGCTTCCAGATACAGACTGGTGAGGCCAAGGTCCGCGGGCTCGAGTTCGATGCGGTTACCCGTATCGGCGACTTCACCCTCGATGCAGGCTACACCGTTCTCGACACTGAGAACGTGAGCGGAGAGCGGATCGAAACGGTGCCCGAGGACTATGGCTCGATCTGGGTGAACTACGCGCCGCTCGGTAGCGAGATCGAAGGATGGAGCGTAGGCCTGGGGGCGCGCTACAGTGGCGCAAAATGGGATGGTGCAGGCAACCGGAGCACGCCCTCCTACATGCTCTATGACGCGTCCGTGGGCTACACGTCGGAGCGCTACGACCTTCGGCTAAACGTTCGGAACCTAACCGACGAGCGGCACGTGACCTATTGTGGTGGTGGTGCCTGCTATTTCGGCGAGGGACGCACCGCAACGCTGACCGGGACCATCAAGTTCTGATGTTCAGGCTAGAGCAGGTCAGCAGGAGCCACGACGGGCGCGATGTGCTCAGGATCGACCAGCTCGCGCTTGGAAACGAGGGCGTTACGGTGATCCTTGGACACAACGGATCGGGCAAGACAACGCTGATGGGCCTGCTCGCGCGGCAGGACCGGCCGGACACGGGCCGGATCGCCCTGGAGGGTGAGCCACTTGCCGCCCTCCGACAGAGGGACCTGGCGCGTCGGGTCGCCTTCCTGCCGCAGCGTCTTCCGACGGTGCACGGCCTGACAGTGCGGGAACTGGTTCGCCTTGGTCGGTTTCCCTGGCGCGGAGCCCTTGGTGCCTGGCGGGAGGAAGACCACGTCGCGGTCGAGAATGCGATCGTGCGAACCGGGGTCACCACGCTCGCCGACCGACTGGTCGAGGAGACTTCGGGCGGCGAACGTCAGCGCGGCTGGATCGCCATGCTGTTGGCTCAGGATGCCCCCGTTTTGCTTCTGGACGAGCCGACCGCTGCTCTCGATCTGGCGCACGCCTTCGAGGTGATGGCGCTTCTGCGCACGCTCAGCCGCGAGGCCGACCGGCGGGTCATCGTCATCCTGCACGACATAAACCTCGCTACACGTTTTGCCGATCGCATCGTGGCGCTCAAGGGCGGCACGATCGCCTTCGATGGCCCGCCCGACGCGCTGCTCTCGGCAGATGTACTGCGTGGGCTCTACGGCATCGACATGACCCTATTGCCGCGTGCGGGCGCCTTGCCCCATGCGGTCGTTGCCTGAATTGGAGAAACCCATGCTGCGCATACTCGCCTTTCTCGCTGCCTTTACCACCGGTGCGTCCGCACAGTCGCTGAGTGACAGCCGCGGCCTTGTCGCGCTCGACGCCCCGCCAGAGCGGATCGTCGCGCTCAGCTGGGCCCTTGCTGAGCTTCTGGTAGAGCTGGACGTTACACCTGTCGGGGTTGCGGACGTCGAGGGCTATGGCACGTGGGTAGTGCAACCCGCGCTCCCCGAGGGCGTGGCCGACATGGGCTTGCGAAACGAGCCCAATCTCGAGCAGATCGCTGCGGTTGCCCCCGACCTGATCCTTGCATCGGATCAGCAATCTGACGTTGTGCCCATGCTCGAGCGCATTGCACCGGTGGCGCATTTCGAGTCCTTCACGGCCGAACATGACAACGCCGCCGCCAGCCGCGAAACCTATCTCGCCCTCGCCCGCATGCTCGGCAAGGAGGCCGAGGCAGAAGCCCGACTCGCCGATCTCGATGCGCGTATTGCAGCGGCGGGAGAGCGGGTCGCAACGCATTTCGGAGGTGACGTGCCTCCAGTGCTGCCGATCCGTCTGCTGTCGCCAACGAACCTGCGCCTCCACGGGGCAAATTCCATGGCCGCCGCTGCCCTGTCGCAGATGGGGCTGGATCACGCCGCGCCCGGAGAACCCACAGATTGGGGGTTCGTACAGCGCCCCGTGGAGGATCTGGCGGAGTTCGACTCCGAACTCGTGCTGGCCATAGAGCCCTTTCCCCAGCGCGACGAGTTGTTCGGAACGCAGCTCTGGCAGTTCATGCCCTTCGTGCGCACAGGCCGTTTCGCCGAGGTGCGACCGGTCTGGACCTTTGGCGGGGTGTTCTCGCTCGGATACATCGCGGAGGCCTTCGCCGAGAGCCTGATGACCATCGATCCCGAGGCCGCACGGTGAAATACCTGCGGGTCCTCATCCTGTCTTTACTTCCCGTCGCGGCGGAGGCCGTAACCATCGAAGACCGGCGCGGCCCGCAGGACTTCCAGACGATACCGCAGCGGGTCGTGGCGCTCGACTGGACGATGGCAACGCAACTACTGGATCTGGATCTCGCGCCCATCGGCGCGCCGGAGATCGAACTCTATCGAGACTGGGTACGCGATCCGGCAATGCCTGCCTCTGTCCAGGAGATCGGGCGGCGTGACGCGCCCGATCTAGAGACGCTGGCCCGGCTGCGACCTGATGCGATCATCGGATGCGACCGGTCCGCAGATGACGTCTCTAGCCTGGAGCGGATTGCGCCAGTCCTGGTCTTTGACTGCTTCAGTGCGCGACATGACAACATTGCCGAGGCGCGGCGTATCTATCTCGCCCTTGGCGCGCTTTTCGACCGAGAACGGCTCGCGATGGAGCGCCTCGCCACCGCCGAGAGCGAGATCGCAGGACATGCCGCGGACATCGCCCCGGACGTGGCACAGCTTGGAACCGCCGCCGTGGTGCGGCTCAACGGGGATGCCACCGCTTGGGTCTATGGCAGCAATTCCTTTGCCGAGGCCGCACTGGAAAGTCTTGGGCTTTCGAATACGCTGCCGCAGGCCGCCTCGCGATGGGGCGTGGCACTCAGGCCGGTAGAGGAGCTCGCCAGTGCCGATCGTGGTGCGCTTCTCGCAATCTTGCCACACCAGGCCGATCCCGCGCTTTTCGAAAGTCCGCTCTGGCGGTTCCTGCCGGCCGTTCGCGACGCGCGCTACCTCGAGGTGGACCCGGTCTGGAGTTATGGCGGCGCGCTTGCCCTGCTGCGGCATGTGCGGGCCTTTCATGCGGCGCTGTCCGGGCCTGGCGCATGAGGCTTGCGCTTCGGATCGCACCACCGGCCACCGCGGTTCTGGCAGCGCTGGTCGCAGGACATCTATGGGTCGGCAGCGACCTGCCCCCCTCTCGCATGGCCGAGCTTCTGATCGGATCACCGCCCGAGACGTTCGAGGACATCCGCTTCAGCCATGCAACGCTGCCACGAATGGCATTGGCACTGATGACAGGCCTCGCACTCGGGCTTGCGGGCAGCCTGTTCCAGCAGGTAACGCAGAACCTTCTTGCATCCCCGCTGACGCTTGGAGCGGCCTCGGGCGCGTGGCTCGCGATGGTTGCGGGTACGCTGATCGCACCCACGCTTGCAGCCGAACATGGGGCCTGGCTCAGCCTTCTGGGTGCCAGCCTGGCCTTCGGCCTCGTGGTCGCCATCGCAGGCCTGAGGGGCCTGATGGGGCTTCATGCCGTGCTGGCAGGAATGGCGGTGAACCTGTTGCTAGGGGCGGTCGCATCGGCGCTTCTGCTGCTCAAGAGTCCCTATTTCGGACATCTTTTCGTCTGGGGCGCCGGCGATCTGGGGCAGACGGGTTGGGACCGGACACTCTGGCTCCTGCCGCGGCTCCTGCCTGTCCTCGCGATTGCGCTGCTTTTGGGCCGAGGGCTTGCTCTTCTGCGCACGGGTGCGGCCGGCGCGGAAGCACGCGGCATGACACTCGCACCCTTTCTGGCGATCGCCGTGCTGCTGGCTCTTGCGCTGACGGCCCTGAGCGTAACGGCCGTGGGCATGATCGGCTTCGTCGGTTTGCTGGCGCCGAACCTCGCGCGCCTGTCTGGCGCAAGACGCCCTGTCGAAGAACTCCTCGCCAGCGCGGCGCTTGGTGGGATACTGCTTCTCGGCGCGGATCTGATCGCCGTGATAGCGAGCAATGCGCTTCCCGACATGGTCCCCACCGGCGCCGCGACGGCGGTCCTCGGCGCGCCCGCACTGATCTGGCTTCTCGGCCGTCGCCTCGGCGCTCAGGATCATATCCGCTTCGAGTTACCGCCGGGGCCCGCGCGGCTGTCCCGACGGACAAAGTTCGCAGTTCTCCTTGCCGCAGTCGCCTTGCCATCCGTCGCATTCCTCGTGGAGCAGAATCCGGAGGGGTGGAGCCTGACTTTACCCGAGGCCCTTATACTGGAGTTCCGTTGGCCGCGGGTGATCGCTGCTGCCGCCGCCGGCCTCGGGATGGCGCTGTCCGGCGTGATCCTGCAACGCCTTGTGCGCAATCCACTCGCCAGCCCCGACATCCTCGGCATGTCCTCGGGCGCCACCTTCGCTCTTGTCGGTGCGGCAGTTCTCGGGGGCGGCTCCGTTCACGACTTCAGCGCAGGCCTCGCGGTGGCTGGCAGCCTCTGCGTCCTTGCGATGCTTCTGTGGTTCGGCAGAAGGCACGGACACGCTCCGGCGGCTCTGGCCCTGATCGGCATCGCGCTTGGCGCCCTGCTCGACGCCCTTGTCAAGTTCGCCCTCGCAGCGGGATCCGAGGACAGCTTCGCTATCGTCGGATGGCTGGGCGGATCGACCTACCGCGTGGGGCCCGAGGCAGCCGTCGCACTTGCACTCTCCATGCTTGCCGCACTTGCACTCACATTTGCCTTCCGGCGCTGGCTCACGCTGCTGTCGGCAGGCGACACAGTGGCCGCGGGCCGCGGCCTTTCCCTCCCTCTTGCGCGCCCTGCAAGCATGACGCTCGCGGCCTCCATCGCGGCCGTCGTTACGGCCTTTCTTGGCCCCGTATCCTTCGTGGGGCTTCTTGCCCCCCACATGGCGGTCATGCTGGGCGCACGCCGGGTTGAAACGCAGATCTTGCTGGCGGGAGTGCTCGGCGCTCTCCTGATGACCTGCTCGGACTGGCTTGGACGAATGGCTCTGCACCCGATGCAGCTTCCCGCGGGCACGATCGCGGCAGTCCTGGGCGGCAGTTACTTCGTACTGCTCTTGGCGCGGGGGCGGATCCTGCAGCAGTGAACAGCGACCGGTGCTTTCCGTGTCCCGATGCAAACTAGCTGTTCGCGCGCATCTCGGAAGGCCGTCGAACTTCTTGCAGCGGTTGAGCATTTCAGACGAGCCAGAGCCTCAACGTCATCTGGATAGCCCCCTGTACGAGGTGCTCACCATCGGCGATCAGCAGCGCAAGGCGACGCAGCAATGGGATCATAGTTTCCATTAAAGATACTGTTTCGATCACCTATGAGCGCCCGTTGCTACGATGTTGCGCACCACCCTCACCCGCTATCCTGCTTGCCACACCCCGAGAGTCGATGCAAAACCCGGACCAAAGAGGCGAGTGACACCAGGCGTGAGTAGCCCCATCGAGGGTCCAACAGTCGTCCGCTAAACCGAGATTCCCTCAGTTCGTTTGAGATCCCACCTGAGAGCTCCTGTGAGCCACGCAGGCGGCCTTGAGGCGATTGGCCAGGGGAGGACAGCCGCAATCGGAAACAGTCTGCCAGCGGGCGTTTCAGGAGGTCATGGGATTCTGGCTGCCGTTGGAAGCGATGGACTGTGAGCTGCTGTGACCGCCGCGACATAGCCTAATTCCGGGCGCCCGTCGCGAAACCGTCAGTCATCGCTGCGAAGCGCGGGATCGCGCCGGCCTACTTGGGCCCAGCGATTTCCAACCCTCTTCCAAGCGAGCAGAGGACGGCGCAGAGCCATCTACGCGCCCAAAATCCGACAAGCCTCTGAGAGGCCCGTGGACGGCCGTTAATCCTCGAGGCACCAAGACCCTGCCGCCGACCCAAGATGATCGCCAGCGAGCCTCGTAAAGCGCCTGCGCCCCCCTCCGGCACTGGGGGTCGCGTCTTCTACTCCGCTCATCCGCTCCACCCTGTCGGCCGCCTGAAAGAGTCCGGTCTCGAGCGGGCTAAATGAAGCATCGAGCGCCACCTGTGGACACATCCATACGGATCCGGGCGCCAATATAAGGATCCGCGCACCGGGAGTCGGCCCACAGCCGACACTGGACCCTAAGAGGGGCGCCGCCTTTCTAGGACTTCAAGTTTTACAAGCTTCTCTGACTGCATACATCCTCCGCCACGCCGCGCTGAAATTTCGGTCAGCCGGCCCACGCGAAGACATGGAGATCTCGGCGAGCGCCACTTGCATTCAGACACAACCACGCATAACTCCGCCCAATCGCAGCCACGGATGATCCAAGGCGGTGCGCTGCGCGATCGCACCAGCAGACCCAATTCCTTTCGCTTAATGAAAAGCTTTTTTCAAAAACCTCTTGAAACCAAATAACAAATGATTAGACTGCTAAAAAATAAAAAGATTACATATAAGGAGAAAATAAAAGCAATTCGTCACGGCCTTGAATTTAACATTTCCCATTCCGATAAAACTATCTCTCTACATCCAGCGACCCTAAGCAAAAAATTAGACGACTACCATCTCGTTACATCCCTTGACAGCATCTTCACACTTACAAAGTATAATTCCCGGTATCCCATAGGGAAACAAAGAAGATTTTCTGGCCGGGCAGCTCTTGTACCGCAAATCGACCTCAGCAAATACAGGCTGTCGCCAAAAATTGAGGAGATCCGGGTAAGCTTGTCGGACATGAGGCCGGAGCGCCTCGAGCGCCTTCGCGAAATCCTGATTAAGGAAGGCATTGACGCCGAAATCTGTGCGCCGCGCAAGGCGGGCGGCCAAACTCGTCCGCAGCAGCTGAAAATAGTCCCGCCGTCCAAAAATCCTGCAGAAAAAATCCATTCCGCTTTGATCTATGCATCGCTAAATCTAAATGAAATAAAAATAGATGAACTGAAACTATCAATAGAATTTAAAGCTAAAAGGCCGACCGATTTAAGGTATGTCCGGATTGTAGAGATTTTGTGGCGCCACTTCATGCCACCAGAAGAACTATGGAACGCACCTGGGTTGAGGCCACGCTCGATTTGGCGCACTTACGCCAGCAGCCCTTCAGACAAAAGTGCTGACCGCGTCAACCTGCTTTTTGCTCCAATGACCGCCTCGGACTACCAAGAGTACACGCCGACCTTTCGTGGAGTAGAACTGGAACCGGATCCAATCCGTGATGCCGCCCTCAAACCGCAGAAAATGAAGCGTCCAGGCGCATACACCGCGATACACTGGGGCAGCCAGCGATCATCGATGCACTATGAAATTTTCTTTAAGTATAAGGACAAAAACGGCGTCTCACTAAAAAAAGAAGATCGTAGAGCAGTTCTTTCTCTGACAGCGGCTGGCCTTGGGCTGTCTCCTAAAGGCTATCTCTGTCTCGATGAGATTCCTGCATTTGTACGCAGCTTGAAGAAAGGTCACTTAAAGTTTTACCTTGCAACCATCCCCTATGCAAATACTCAACCATTAATGTGGAAACGCCATGCAAAATACTTTGTAAAGGCAGGGGTGTTTGGCGCCGCCTTGAAGGATTGGGCGGAAGCAGCACGCATCAAGGCCTTTAACCGCCTGGTTAACCGAGCCTCCCGACTTAAAGTGGAGCGCCTGCCTTCGCGTATTGGCGCTCACCTCACAGTGTATGACGACCTCAGCGATAAAGTCAGTGACGCGCTTATTCGATTAGCAGATAAATGGGAAACATCAACATAGTTTCTCTTCCGCAAGCATAGCTTAAATATAAGAATGCGTCAATAGATGAAAATTGGCTTTATGGCAACCTAAATTATTTAAAATTAACCTTATGTTTCACCCCTTGGAATAACGGGGTGAGAAAGAGTCGCGATCCGCCCAGACAAACCCTCAACGTGAGGCGACACAGATTCCTCTAGCCGCAAGAAATGAAGCGCTGAACCTAGCGTAATTGACACGGCGCTCTACGGCAAGCACAGGGACAAAAGATGGCTCTAAGTTTCAAATTAATAGGGACTGATGAAGATAAACGTATCTCCATCCCTCTTGAGTTTTCGCCCGGCAAGAGCGATCCGGCGGTAGATTTATGTAAGCCTGAACCTTTAGAGTACTTTTTTGCGCAAGTAGCGCCAAGTGCTCCTGATAGTGAATTACAGACTCGGTTCCTTGGTCGAAAAATTATCGAACCGTCGATAGATCTTGATAGTTTTCGGTTTGAGTCAGTTATCGACTGGGTCTGGATTTTAATTGAGGTAAAACATACAAGCTCTAAATGGATAAGCGAGAAGCTTTCTACTGCACTTGGTCGCAATCCAAGGGTAATCTCCGATGAGGTTAAGCCATGGGACGACGCTGTCCTGGTAGACTTCGTAGGTAATCGGTTTGGGGTCGTCATTCAGGAGCCGACCCCTTTGACGCTTATTGCAGTCAACAAAATTCTTTCACGGGAGTTTGGCATGGTTAAGCCGGCAAAGATTGCCGGAATTGAACTGGCTCTGGACCTCTATCCGCGGGATGCATCAGATCAACTGCGGTGGGCGATGACGGCGGTTCTCCACCGTCACCACCTTCCACCAAAACCACAAAAGCCTGTGCCCAGGTCTGACTACCGTCATACGTTCAGCAGCAAGAAGGGGATTGGGGCCAAGCCCCAAACAAAGTTTGTTATTGCAAAGCGAGGGGCGGCATCCGACGGACTTGAAATAAGCGATTACGATCTGGCGAAGAAAGACGCGCGCATGCGTGTGCTCGGCGACAATAGCCATTTCGCTCCCTTCATAGACAGCACGGTCTATCGTGGTGAACGAGGCGACCCGGTCATGTTCCGCATACAGAACAAGGTTGAAGATAGTCGCGTCAACGGAGTTGGTATTAGGCTTGCCCCCGAACATCGGCGCGCCCGGATAGAAGTTACGCTTTCCGGGCCAGCTTGCGCCAAGGGCGGGCTAAAGAAGCTCCAGGACCTCTTTGGCTACAATTTCGGTACGCTAGGCAGGGGCTATTTTGATTTCTGGCTTCCGTCCATAGTTGCTACCAGCGCCGACAAGGCCGACATGGCTGGGATAATCGACGCTCATCGCGAACGACGAATGATCGAAATTTTTGTCGAGAGCGGTGTGTATGGTCTCGACCTCTATGAAGAGGCCCTGAAGCGCCAACACAGCAGGAACACATCCGGCGCCAAGAAAGTCCTAGCCGAACAGTCCAATGACGCTGAGCAGTCTGCCGGTACAGCACCAATGCGCTGGCACAGGAGCAGCCGCAACCGCAAGGCTTGGGACGAGATGAGAGCCAAGACATACGAAGCGCTAAGACGTCTCACCAAAACTTGGCGCTCCCCAAGCTAACAAGGGTGCATAACGGCGATTGATTCATCAGGATGAATGGTCACTTTCTGCCAACTGTCGCGCAGGGCTAGCGGAGCCGCATAACCACTTCCTATGCACTGCCGAGGGGATACGCCTACTCGGGTGTCAGATCTCACGCGAAGCATTATCAAAACCAAGCTTCACCTAACTTTGAGGCGAAGCCTTCAGCTTCGCCGGTTTTTCTCACTCATCCCACTCTTGCCGCTGCCTGACTTTCCTAGGGAAGAGGATGTTGCTTGGGAGCCTGCCCCCTGTGCCAATCACTATGACCATTACGTCATTAGTTATTAGAGGGGCGAGCCAGAACCCTGTTTTCCAAGGCACAGGCAGGGCTTGCTCCCGGGAAAACAGGTCATTCAGCGGTGACTTCCCGCTTTCGCTGCAGGTTTTTTCAGTCTTTTTTCTACTCATGCGGAAACCCCGCGTGCGCCTCCTTCATCTCGAACAACTCCCCGAAGAGAACCACCAGCGCACTGCGCATCGCTGGGCTCAGGTCCAGATCCCGACCCTCGCGGGATTCGTCATAGGCATCGATCAGGATCTCCTCGTCCCGGGTCAGTGGCTGACCGAGATAGGTCACGATCACACGCCAGGTCTCCGGCTGGTACTCCTTCAGGGCGATGCGCAGGAAGGGGACCGGATCCACCCCGCAGGCGCGGGCAAGGGCCGGAATGCGTTCGATCGGGACCCGCGTCTCGCCTTTCTTCATCATGGAGATCATGTTGGGCTTGTCGAAGCCGGCACGCTCGGCGACCTCGCGCTGGCTGAGACCGGAGAAGGCGAGCGCGCGCTCGAGGAATTCGGCCGTGCGGCTGGTTTTGGGCATCGGGACGCGTCCTTTCATTCTGCGTTAGCGACGCGTCTTGATAGTCGCGCAGGGCAGATCCTCTTGCGTGGCGGCCCAAGCCAGTGTCGGCGCACGCTGCAAGCTGATGCGGTGATTTCGGGAGGCTGGCTGGGAGCGTCCGTGGCGGCGTCCAGCGTCGGGCGCAGGGTCCATACCTCCCCGCGCTCCGTGCCAGCCTCGACCGCTCTCAGAGAGCCTGGCACGCTCTGGGTGGCGTTCGATGCTTTTTTGTTTCCAGAACTTCGTCAGTAGCGCTGCAGCGCGAGCGCCTACATCGCCGCCCCCTGTGATCGGCGCTCCTGCTGCCGGCACACCCCACACGCATCCCACCGCTCGGACTTATGCGTAGAAAAAACGCCAAATTCGCACGTAGATGAAGCGCAGATAGCACGCACTGGTCGCCCGGGCGGTTTGGCGGCCTGTCCACTTGCCTCGATAACCGCGCCGTGGGGACGTCATACGTGCGGCTCTCAGCATGCAAACGCTCGCCATCACCGTCCTGAATACGCTTCTTTTTTCCGCGCTCGCGCTTGGGAAAACACCCGACGGAGCACTCCGCATGTCGTATAATAGATGCAGTATCGGAAACAGACACGAGGGCCCCATGACCAGGACCGACAAGACCATTCGAGACGCCGCCGCGGCATGGCTGAAGACCTGCGAGCGCAACGGGCTCGAGCGCGCGACGCTGCGGAGCTACCGCGGTCACTTCGACCACCACATCGACAAGAAGATAGGTGATCTGCTGGTCACCGAGCTGACCCGGGCGGATGTTCGAGACTTCATCGACGACCTGCAGGACGACGGCGTCTCCCGGTCCATGACGAAGAAGGTGCTCGCAAGCCTTCGCGCCATCCTCGCAGAGGCCGTCGAGCGGGAGTGGATCCCCCACAATGTCGCCAGCGACGTGAAGATGAAGCGCAACCGCCGGGAGGAGGCAGAGCGCGTGATCCCGACCAAGGATGAGATCCGGACCATGATCGGGGCCGCCCCGGAGCGTCACCGGCCCTTCATCGTCACCGCGATCTTCACCGGCATGCGCATGTCGGAACTGCGAGGCCTCTCGTGGGATCAGGTCGACTTCGACCGCAAGGTGATCGAGGTCGTCCAGCGGGCAGACCGCTTCAACGAACTCGGCAAGCCGAAGAGCCGAACCAGCAAGCGGGTCATCCCGATGGCGCCGAGCGTCGTGAAGGAGCTTCGGGCCTGGCAGCAACAGTGTCCGTCCGGTCCGCAGAACCTGGTCTTTCCCAACGGCGCCGGGCACATCGAGAACCACTCGAACATCTACCAGCGCGTGTTCAAGCCGCTCCTGGTCGAGAACGGGATCGTGGACGAGGACGGAAAGCCGCGCTTCGGCTTCCATGCCCTCCGTCATGCGGCCGCATCATTGTTCATCGAGCAGGGCTGGCCCGCGAAGAAGGTGCAGGCGATCCTGGGGCATTCCTCGATCACGATGACGATGGATGTCTACGGCCACCTGTTCGAAAGTCCGGAGGAGGACGTGGCGCTATTCGAAAAGATGGAGCGCGACCTAATGGCCGCATAGGGCGAACGCGGTGAGAGATAGAAAACAGGGCCTCCTTCGGGGGCCCTTTTCTTATACTTGGAGCACATTTATGCGAGATTTTGGCACGGTTTGGTGGATTATGATTCCGCTGCTCTAACCAACTGAGCTACTCCGCCGAAGCCGAGGCGGTGTTTAGGCATTTGGCGGGGGGGCGTCAAGCGGGAAGGTGGCTCCGGAGCGACGTGTTTTCGCCTAAGGCTGATCGCGGTCCCGGGGGCAATCGGCAATCACTCCGACACGACCCCCAGATCCCGCAGACGCGCGAGCACCGTCATTGCATGCTGCGACTGGCGTTCACTCGGCACGCGCCTTGGCATCGAGGCGCAGACCTGCAGGATTTGCTGATCCATCGGGCTGAGCTTCCTTTCCGCCATACCCCGCGCGAGGATGTCCTGCCAGAATGCGGGGCCGCGACCGACGACCTCGGATTGCGCGGCTATTCCTTCTTTCGCCTGCCTCTCCTTCTTTTCGTCCCGCTGCCTCGTGCGCGCTGTTTCCTTCAGCACGAGGCAGCTTTCGAACTCGGGACCGTAATCGAGCCTGCGCCCCTTCAGACCATTCCAGCAGGCCTGCTGCTTGGCCCATTCCGACATGTTGCGCACACCGGTCGGCGGATTGGTGATCACGTCGTTCGCCTCGGCCGCAGCAAGAAGCAGCGCCTGCTGCAGCGCGTCGGAAACGGCCTGACGGCGCCAGATCGCGTCGAGGTCGAGGACCTGGTTATCGCTATTCGCATCGTGGAAGACCTTTGCCATGGCATAGGTGACGATGTTGGCGCGATAGCCCCCCTCGTACCACGGCTGCTTCGGAACCTCTGCCTCCAGCTTGCGGAAGATGATGGCCTTTGCGATCAGCCGTCGGTACCAGAGCTCGTCATAACCGACGTCGCTCTTCGACCATGCCTCGCCGATTTCCCTGGCGAAGGCAGCGAAGTTCTTCTGGGCAGCCCCAGCACAGCGTCGCTGTCTCGTGGGTGGCCGGTGTATCCGTCAATTCGCATCCGCTGACTGCCGTCGCCGCCCTGATAATGGGCACGAGCGGCCGATGACGACCCCGTCGATCCGTGCCTGGGTCTGATTGCGCAGCTTGCTGTGGATGCCGGCGACGACAACGATAACCTCGCACACAGCTTCGGGCCGATCGCGCCTGAGGTCAGCGTCTTCTTCTCGAAGAGAGCGCCGATGCCCAACGCTTCCTGTCCGGCATCTGATAGGATCTGAGCGCCGCCGCAGATACCAGTCCCAGCCCTATGCCCGCCGCTCGATCACGTCCCTGCCTCTGACCGGCACATGGTTCGAGACGGCGTCGATCAGGTTCTTCTCGGTCATCTCGTCACCCGCGAATTCACCCACCAGTCGCCCCTCGGACATGGCAAGGATCCTGTGGCTGACGCCCAGCACCTCGGGCATCTCGGACGAGATGACGATGACCGCCAGCCCCCGCTCGGCAAGTCCCGCGATAAGCTCGTGGATGGCCGATTTGGATCCCACATCGATCCCGCGCGTCGGCTCGTCGAGAATGATCAGCTTCGGGTTCGCGCACAGCCACTTGGCCAGGACGAATTTCTGCTGATTGCCGCCGGAAAGCGTCGAGACGGGCTGCTCCGGACCGGTCGTCTTTATCTGCAACTGGTTCCGGTAGCTGTCGAACACCTCGCGTTCCTGATGACGCCGAATGATCCGCATTCTCGAGAACATCCCCAGGTGCGGAAGCGTGATGTTCTCGCGGCCGCTCATGCCCAGCACCAGCCCCTGCTCCTTGCGGCTTTCGGGCACAAGGCTCATGCCCAGATCGATCGCCTGCCGCGGGGTCGGAAGCGGGATCGGGCGTCCCTGCCAGAACATCTGCCCAGCGCCGGGCTTTCGCAAGCCGAAGATCGTTTCGACAAGCTCGGACCGACCGGCGCCGACAAGACCGTAGAGCCCAAGCACTTCGCCCCGTCGCACGCCAAGCGAGACACCCTCGAACAGACCCGGGGCGCTCAGCCCCTCGACGCGCAGCACCTCGTCGCCGAACCGGGGCCTGGCACGCACGAAGTAGCTGGACAGGTCGCGCCCGATCATCAGCCGCGTCACCTGGCCTACTTCGGTGCCCGCGGTGTCGAGCGTGCCGCGCACGACCCCGTCGCGCAGGACGGTGATGCGGTCGGTGATGTCGAATATCTCGTCCATCTTGTGCGAGATGTAGACGATGCCGGTTCCCCGCGCCTTCAGGGCGCGGATGGTCGCGAAAAGCTGGGTCTTTTCCGCGTCGGTCAGCGACGCGGTGGGTTCGTCGAAAATCACCACATTGGCGTTGAAGGCCTGGCTGCGCGCGATCTCGACCATCTGCTGGCGCGCGATCGACAGGGTTCCGACCCGGACCTCGGGTCCGAAGTCGCAACCCACCGCCTCCAAGGCCGCCTGCGCGTCGCGTCTGAGCTTGCTCTTCTGCAATACGCCGAATGCGTTGGTGGGCCAGGCGCCCAGGTAGATGTTCTCGGCCACGGTAAGTTCGGGCGACAACGAGAGTTCCTGGTGGATGAGCAGGATGCCGCGCCGCCTTGCTTCCAGCGGCGAGGCGATCTCCACTGGCTCGCCATTGTGCAGGATCCGCCCCGCGTCCGGGCGGTGCAGCCCGGCGAGGGTTTTCATGAGCGTCGACTTCCCCGCGCCATTCTCGCCGACCAGTGCGTGGACCTCGCCCGCGCGAATGTCGAAGCTCACATCGTCGAGCGCCTTCACGCCGGGAAAGGTCTTGGTGATGTTCTTTACGGACAGTACAACGCCGCTCATCGCCTGCTCCTTCCATGTTCCAGCAGCCGGTCGAGAGCGAGCGCAAGGATCAGCACCGTCCCCATGACGATCAACTCGACGTAATTCGGCGTGTTCAGAAGCCGCAGCCCGTTGCGGATCACCGCCAGCGTCAGCACGCCCCCGATGGTCATCCACATCGTGCCGTAGCCGCCCATCAGCCGGGTGCCCCCGAGGACCACGGCGATGATTGTCCACAACTCCCAGATCCGGCCCGCATTGGGTTCCGCCGTGCCGAGCCGCATCGAAAGCAGGATGCCGGCGATACCAGCCATCGCGCCACAGATCGTGAAGTTTATGATCTTGTGTCGCTTGATGTTGATCCCCGAGTCGTGCGCCGCCTCGATATTGTCTCCGACAGCATAGGTCTCGCGCCCATGCCGGGTCGAGGTGAGGACCCATTGGAAAAGCAGCGCGAGCCCGAAGAAGATCATTGCCGTGAGTGAAACCGGCCCGAGATAGAGTTCCGGGATCTCGGTATAGCTGAAATCCTCGACCATCAGGGCATTCTCTCCGGTATAGACGAAGACAAGCCCGCGGATGCCGATCAGGGCGCCAAGCGTGACGACGAAGCTGTGCATCCCCGAGAACGCCACGAAGGCGCCATTCAGGAAACCGAGCGCGGCGCTTGCAAGGAACCCGGCGAAGATCGCGGGCCAGACCCCGATCAGCGGTTGCAGCCCGATCGCAAGCGCCCCGGCAAGAGCGAGCGTCGCGCCCACCGACAGGTCGATCTCGCCATTCAGGATCACCATCGTCATGCCGACCGCGAGTATCCCGATGAAGGCCGCCTGCGTCAGCACGTTGCCCAGGTTGTTGAGCGTCAGGAAATAGGGGCTCGCGAAGGAAAAGACCGTGATGGCGATGGCAAGAAAGATCCAGATATGGTTGCGGATCAGCCAGTCGCCGGCCCTGAAACCAGTCTTCCGCGCGGATTGACCGGCGCTTTCCATGCTCATGCGATGATCCTCCCGCGCTTCGCCGCAAGATCGATCCAGACGGCGGCTATGATGACGGCCCAGGTGACAAGCCACTGGACGTAGTAGGGGAACCCGAGCAGCAGCAGTCCATTCTGGATGAAGCCAAGCATCGTGACGCCAGTGACCGTGCGCCAGATCGAGCCCGAGCCACCCATCAGCGAGGTTCCGCCGAGGATGATCCCCGCAAGGACGGTCAACTCGTAGCCCTGCCCGATCGTGTTCTGTGCGCCCATCACCCGCGAGCCCATGATGATGGCGGCCAGTGCGGTGGCGACGCCCGAGAGCACATAAGCCAGGAACACCGTCCAGCGGGCATCGATGCCGGAAAAGACGGACGCCGTCTCGTTTCCGCCGACGGCATAGACCGTCCGGCCATAGACGGTGCGCCGGAGCACGAAGCTCGCGATCACCGCGAAGCCCAGGAAAAGAAGCGCCGGGACCGGAATGCCCCATACCGTGCCGCGCCCGAAGATCGCGAACCAGGTCGTCTGTGCCCCCTCGACGTTCACGTTCGAGCCGCCCGAGTAGAACAGCGTGAGACCCTGCAACAGTGAAAGCATGGCCAGCGTGACGATAAGGGCGTTGAGCTTCAGGAAACCCACCAGCGCGCCATTCCACGCACCGATCAGAAGCCCGGCCCCGAGGGTCACCAGAACAGCCCCGCCCGGACCGAGGTTGTTGTGCTGATCGACCACGATCACGGTCAGCAGCGTCAGCATCGAGCCGACAGACAGGTCAAGCCGTCCGCTTATCACGACGAAGGTGACGCCAAGCGCGATGATCCCGATGATCGAGACCTGCCGCAGCACGTCAAGGATGTTCCCGACCGTCAGGAACCCGTCGGCGCTGCTGGCCACGATGGCGAGAAACAGACCGAACGCGACCAGAAGGCCGTGCCGGCGGGCGACATTCATCCAGTCCATTGTTGTCTTTCCTCCCGTTTTTCAGGCTATGGAGAGGCGCGGTCGGTTCCCACAAACTTTATATCCATTCTGGACCAAGCAGCCGGTCCCGGACCTGAAACGCCCGAGAGGAACCGCGTTCGCCTCGGCCAGGGCTGTCGGTGAACCGCCGGCGCGACCGATTGAATGGTCAGATTTGGACATCATCGAAGTTGAGCGGACGGGGACGCAAACCGACGATGATCGCAGGATTCGGACGCGGCGTCTGTGTCCCAACTGATCCAAACCCCGCAAAGGGACCGATGGGAGGAAAAAAGATGAATACGTCGAAGGGAAGACTGGCCACAGGCATTGCCACGGCGCTCGCCGTTGTCCTGGTCGCAGGCACCGCCATGGCACAGGATGCGCCGGACTGGCTGGGAGGAGATCTGAAGAAGCCGCTCTCGGAAACGCGGATCGGCATCACCGTGCTCTACCCGGGCTCGAACGCCTATCAGGCGAAATACGCCGAAACCGCGGCAGCCTACAGCAAGGAACTGGGGCTTCAGGCGACGGTGATGGACCCCCAGGGCGACCCTGCCACGCAGTTCAACCAGATCCAGGACATGGCCTCCCAGAACCTCGACGCCATCATCGTCTGGCCGACATCCCAGAACGCGCTGATCCCGGCGATCCGACAGGCCAGCCGCGACGGCATCCCGGTCATCACCTCCAACTCCCCCATCGGCGAGGCGGGGCGTCGCTATATCGAGGCGCATACCGGACCGGACGACTGCGCCCAGGCAGAGCAGTCTGCGGAAATGCTGGGCGATGCGCTGAACGGCGAAGGCAATATCGTCGTGGTCGAGGGGACGCCGGGCTACACCGTGTCGATCCTCAGGAAGAACTGCTTCCTCGACAAGATGGCGGACGACTATCCCGGCATCAACATCCTCGCCAGCCAGACCGCGGAGTGGAACCGCGAGAAGGCGCAGACCGTGATGGAAACCTTCATCACCCAGTTCGGCGACCAGATCGACGGCGTCTATGCATTCGACGATGGCATGGGCCTTGGCGTCATCAGTGCGCTGCAGGGGGCCGGCTACGCGCCGGGTCAGGTCAAGGTCGTGACCTGCAACCAGTTCGGCGAGGGCTGGGACGCGATGAAAGCCGGCTGGCATTCGGGCTCGAACAAGCAGTCGCCGATCGACGATGCGATCCTCGCGATCCAGACCGCCATCAAGGTCGTCAACGGCATCGATGTGCCCGAAGTGCAGGGCATCGAGACGCCCAAGGTGCTTCCCGGCAACGTGGACGAGTTCGAACGCCCCAGCTGGTGAGCAACGACTGACGTGCGGATCGGCCCGGGACTTGTGCCCGGGCCGTTTTCGTTCCCGGGTCCGGTTCAGTAGCGCCCGTTTGCCCGCATGATGGCGTCGATCTCGTTCTGCGCCGCCGAAAGCGCGGCATCGATCGTTACCGCACCCTGAAGCATCATGTAGATGCGGTCGCCCAGGACCTTGAGGATGTCGTTGAACTCGGGAATGGGCGGGCGCGGCCAGATCTGGATCTCTCCCCGGCGCTCCATCTCGTCGATGCGGCCGATGATCGGCGAGGTCGCAAGAACCTCGGGGTCGGCGCTCGTGGAAAACCGGGGAGAGCTCAGATTTCCCTTCTGCACATACCATTTGATCAGTTCCGGCCGGGTCAGGTACTCCATGGCCCGCCAGGCGCGACGCGTTCGATCCGGCGGAAGATTGGCCGGTATCGCCAGCGAAAACCCCCCGATCGGCGAGACGCGCGGGGCGCCCGGGCCGGCGGGATGGGGAACGAACTCCACCTTGCCATGCGCCGCCGCCATCTCGTCGAGTTCGAATGCCCCGGCGCGGATCGACCAGCCGTAGGTCATGGCCGCGTGGCCGCGGGTGAAGATCCCGATCCGTCGGTCCCAGTCGCAGATCAGACTGTCCTTGTGCGAATAGGCCAACAGCTCGAGCAGGAACTCGGCGGTCGCGCGGCCGACCGGGCTGTCGATCATGGGTCGGAACTGCTCGCCGCGTATGCGGCCGACATCGAACTCCGTGCCCATCGACTTCAGGTTGATCACCGGCTGGCCGAAATCGGCCATCGTCTGCACGAAACTGTGGGCAACAGGGATGCCGCGCCCGAAATTCATGACGATCCCGGCCAGGTTCATGCGCGAGCGGTGCAGCGTCCTTGCCGCGAGCAACACATCGTCGGTCGTCGTGGGGATCGACAGCCCCGCCTCTGCAAACAGGTCCGAGCGACAGAAGAGAAGCTCGGTCGTTGGCTGGATGGGCAGGCCGTAATGCTGCCCGTCCCAGGAAGAGCCGCGCCAGGCCGCATTGTGAAAGTCGCTGGCCTTGAACGCCTCTTCCTCGAGGATGTGGTCGATCGGCTGGATGATGCCGGCCGACGCAAGCTGGCCGATCCACGGCAGATCGATGGCGATGATGTCGTAGTCCTTCCCGCCGCGCGCATGGTGGGCGACGATCTCTTCATGGAGTTGCCCAAGCGGCAGGTTCACCACCTCGACGTTCGTTCCGCACAACTCGCTCAGGTTCGGCGCCACTTCCGAGAGCGTGCGGAATGTCGGATCGACCGGGCTCAGGATCCTGATCTTGGTATCAAACCCGACGCCCCGCCGCATGGCGGCCGGCGTCGAAAGGATCCGGGAGGCCATGTAGTAGCCCCCGAAGTAGAAATCCTCGATCGCCTTGTCCGAGGTGTTGAACCCGAAGGTCTGCCCGACCATGGCCTTTAGCTGAAGCGCAAAGGCCTCGAATTCCGAAATCAGCCGCCGCGACGGATGCAGCGAGTACCGCTTGCCCTCCCTGGAGCGCGGCCGCTTCAGCAGCAGCCCCTCCTCGATCAGATCCGTCAGCCGTCGCATCGCGGTGCCATAGGGCACCCCGGCCGCGCTGGCCGCGGACGATGTGGTGATGAGCTTCCCCTCGAGATGGCGCTGCATGGCAAAGGAAATGATGTTCCAGCGCGGGTCGGTGATGGACAGAGTGGTCCGATCCTCGGCAATGGCGCGTGTCCGATCCACGAATTTCAGGATCTGAATAAGCTCGTCGCGTGTCATCGCTGCGTCCGCCTCCCCCGGTCTTGCAGCCTAAGCGCGGTTTCCGTCCCCAAGAAGAAGCAAAAATGTCCAGACTGGATCATTCCAGGCCCCACGGAAGCGATGCGCTCCTGGCTGATGAACGGGAAGCCGGGGCGACCGCGGTCCAATGGCGACCGGGTCGAAGTGCCCCGGGCCTTTTCGGAGTACCCTAAAGCCCCGTCCAGAGACCATTTTTCGCAGACCGCTGCATCGCATCGACTATGCGCTGCACTTCGTAAGCCTCGCGGAAATCGGGATAGCCCTTGCTCCCTTGGGCAAAGGCGGCAAGCAATTCCGCCACTTCGATCACCTTCAGGTCGTTGAAGCCCAGATGGTGCCCCGGCGCGGGACAGAACCGGCCGTAGGGCGGATGCGCGGGGCCGGACTCGATCCGGGTAAATCCGGTGCGGCCGTCGCGCCCCGGCGTCCAGACCAGCAACTCGTTCATCCGCTCCTGGCTGAACGCGATCGCACCTCGCGTGCCGGCGATCTCGAAGGACAGATCCATGGTCCGCCCGGTCGCGGCCCAGTTCGCCTCGAGCGTGCCTGTCGCGCCGTTCCCGAACCGCACAAGCGCATGGGTCACGTCGTCCACCTCGACCGGGGCGCGCTTGTCCGAACCGGGGCTGACCGGACGCGACGAATGGATCGTTCGCGACTCCGCGCTGACACCATCGATCGGCCCCAGCAGATGACGCGCCATCGAGATGACATGACTGCCAATATCGGCAAGCGCGCCGCCCCCCGCCGGATCGGTCCGGAACGAGTGGGGCACGTTGGGGTCCGCCATGTAGTTCTCGGCATGGCGTCCACGGAAGCTTGCTACTTCGCCGATCTCGCCTGCGTCGATGATCTCGCGCGCCAACCGGATCATCGGGTTGCGCAGAAAGTTGAAGCCGACAACGGTCAGGGCGCCTGCGGCCTCCGCCGCCTCGGTCATCCGCAGCGCTGAGGCCGCCGTCGTCGAGAGCGGCTTCTCGCAATAGACCGCCTTGCCGTGAGCGAGCGCCTCCAACACGATCGGTTCGTGCAGCGCGTTGGGGGCCGTAACCGCGACGATGTCCACGGCCGGATCGGCGACCAGCAATCGCCAGTCCCCGGTGCCACGGTTGAATCCCAATTCCGCGGCCGCGCGCCGCGCGGACTGTTCGGTCGCGTCGGCCAGGATCTCCAGCGCGGGCGCCACCGGCAGGTCGAACAGCCCACCCACCGAACGGAACGCGTTCGCGTGACAGCGGCCCATGAACCCGGCGCCGACCAGTCCGATACCAACAGTCTTTTTCCCCGACATTGCTCGCGATCCTGTTCCTGTCGCTGGACCCGAATGGCCAGTCTTGCCGTTCCGTCGTTCTTCCGCCCGCCGACTATCCGCACCGGCACGGCCGATCGATGATCCGGAACGCTAGCGCAACCGGGCGCGCCGCCTCAGGGATGTTTTGTCCAAACCTGACATTTACGGCGTTCAGCCGCGCACGCCGCTCTGACATCGTCCGCCGAAGGACCGACACACGCATCAACGCACCGGGAAGTGTCGCGGCTGCCGGGGGAATGGATGAACAGGACGTACGACTACATCGTGATCGGCGCGGGATCCGCGGGATGCGCCGTTGCAGGCAGGCTGGGTGAGGCCGGACATTCGGTGCTGCTGCTCGAGGCGGGCGGCCGCGACAGCAACCCCTGGATTCACATCCCGCTCGGCTACGCGAAACTCTACGCGAACCCCTCGGTCAACTGGTGCTACACCTCCGAGCCCGAACCCTTCATGAACGGTCGTCGCCTGTTCCAGCCGCGCGGCAAGGTGCTGGGGGGAACCGGGTCCATCAACGGCATGATCTACATGCGCGGCCAGCCCGAGGATTTCGACGGCTGGGCAGCGGGCGGCTGCACGGGCTGGTCCTGGGACGAGGTGCTGCCCTTCTTCCGGAAATGCGAGGATCAGGAGCGCGGCGCCGACGCGTTCCACGGCACCGGCGGCCCGGTCTCCGTCTCGGACCTGCCCTCGAAGCATGACCTGGGCGAGGCGTTTCACGCCGCGTCAGAGCGGCTTGGCGCCCCCCGCAACGCCGACTTCAACGGCCCGGCACAACTCGGGACGGGCTATGTCCAGACGACCACGCGAAAGGCCCGCCGATGGAGCACCGCGCGCGGCTATCTCCGCGGGCCGGCGATGCGGAACATCGATCTCACCCTGCACGCGATGGTCGAGCGCATCCTCGTGAGCGAGGGCCGGGCCACAGGCGTTGCCTGGACCGACCGCGCGGGCCGGCACGAGGCGACAGCCCGGGCAGAAGTGATCCTGTGCGGCGGTGCGTTCAATTCACCCCAGCTTCTTCAGCTGTCCGGCATTGGGCCAGGCAGCTTGCTGCGGGAGCACGGGATCGAGGTGGTACACGAACTGTCGGGCGTTGGAGAAAACCTGCAGGACCATTTCGGCATCGGCACGGAATATCGAAGCCGGGTGAAATCGACGGTCAACGACATCTACAACAACCCGCTCAAGGGCGGCCGGGAACTGCTGCGCTACCTGCTTTTCCGCACCGGTCCCTTCGCCGACAACGGCAACTACTCGAACACCTTCATCCACACCTCGCCCGAGATCCCGACACCCGACATGATGGTCACCTTCATGGCCTGGTGCACCGGCGAGGACTTGAAGCCGCGTCCCTTTTCCGGCTTCACCATCCTTGCCGAACACATCCGCCCCGACGCGCGGGGCCATGTCCGCATCACCGGGCCCCGACCCACGGATCAGCCCGCGATCCGGTTCAACTTTCTCGAAAGCGAGGCCGACATGCAGGCGGCACTCGCCGGGCTGAAATACGGCCGGCGGATAGCCCGGACAGAGCCCATGGCGTCCTGCGTCGAGCGGGAGATCACGCCCGGGCCGGAGGTGGAGGATGACGAGGATCTTCGTGCCTATTGCCGGGCCAATGGCCTGTCGCTGCTGCACGCGGTGGGCACCTGCCGGATGGGCACGGGCCATGACGCGGTCGTCGACCCGCGCCTGCGCGTGCGGGGGATTGACGGCCTTCGGGTCGTCGATGCTTCCATCATGCCGCGCATCGTCTCGGGAAATACCAATGCCGCATCGATCATGATCGGCGAAAAGGGGGCGGCGATGATCCTGGAGGACGCAAGGACATGAAAGGCATATCCGTATTCGGCTCAGGCCGCATGGGCGAGATCTTTGCAGGCAACGTGGCCGCACATCCCGGGGCACGACTCGTGAGCGTGATGAACCCGAACATCGCCTCGGCGCGAAAGCTGACGGATCGCTTCGGCGGCAGGCCCGTCGGCACCCCGGAAGAGGCTCTCGCCGACCCCGAGGTGGAGGCGGTCATCATCAGCACCCCCACCACCACGCATCTCGAATACATCGAGGCGGCGGCGGCAGCGGGCAAGCCGATCCTGTGCGAGAAGCCGCTCGACCTGAACCTTGAGCGGACCGACCGATGCCTTGAGGTACTGGAAAAGCACCCGGTACCTTTCATGCTGGGCTTCAACCGCCGCTTCGATCCGCAGATCAGCGCGCTCCAGCGTGCCGTGCGTTCGGGCGAGATCGGGACACTTACCTTCCTGATGTCGACCAGTCGCGAGCCGGCGCCGCCCCCAATATCCTATGTCAGGACTTCGGGCGGCTACTTCGCCGACGCCACGATCCATGACATCGACCTGATCTGCTGGATCGCCGGAGAGCGCCCGGTCGAGGTATTCGCCACCGGAAGCTGCATGGTGGATCCCGAGATCGGCGCGCTGGGGGACATCGACACCGCGATGACGGTGATGAAGATGCCCAGCGGCGCGCTCGCGCATGTCAACAACTGCCGCCGCAACGTGTATGGCTTCGATCAGCGGCTGGAAGCCTTTGGCTCCGAGGGGATGATCCAGACGGCGAACCAGCGTGACGACGACCTGATCCGCTGGACCAGCCAGCAGACCGACGCGAAAGCCCCGCTAAAGCACTTCTTTCTCGAACGCTACGAGGCGTCTTTCCGGCAGGAATTGCAGGAATTCCTCGATGCGCTGACTGAGGGTCGGCCACCTTCCGCGACCGCAGAGCACGGCCGAACCGCGCTCGCCATCGCGCTGGCCTGCGAGGAGTCGCGCAGACAGGGTCGGGCCATCAAACCCCATTACTGACAACGGTAGCTCATTGGGCTCGTGGCCGGCACGTCGGTGCCGGTCAAGATGCTCGCGCCGGAGCTTTCCCCCTCAACGTCTTGGGCGTACTGCTGGCGGCGATGGAATGGATCTATGACCACCTGCAATCGCCAAAGAAATTCAGGCCGGTGAAGCATTGGGGCGGTGACTGGCGGCGACGGCATGCTGCCGGCAGGGTAGCCAAGCGGAAAGCTGCGCTCCCATGCGGAGATGGGCAGGCCAGACATGGCGAACGGCAGCAGGCAGCCTGAGCGGCAAGCGGGGTCCTTCGGCGGCGCTGATGCAATCCGTTCGCGCGTTGCCGTGCCCGTGATAGGGTCGAGGTGCATGCGACCCGCAAGGGGCGCTCACGCCAGGAACCACCGAGAAGAATGGACAAGCTTTCCGTCATGCACGCCTTCCGCCGCATCGTCGACCGCGGCAGCTTCGCGCGCGCGGCGGAGGATCTGGGCGTATCGCCTGCGCTTCTGAGCCGAGAGGTCAAGCTTCTGGAGGAGAGCCTCGGCACCACGCTGCTGAGCCGCACGACGCGCTCCATGTCGCTGACCGATGCCGGGCGGCTCTACTACGACGAGGCTTCCGGCATCCTCGACGCGGTGGCGCAGGTCGAGACGCGGATCCGCGACGGCGCCGGGGCCGTGCGGGGGCACCTGAAGGTCAACGCCTCCAGTTCCTTCGGGCAGACGGTCATCGCGCCGATCCTGCCCGGGTTTCTCGATGCCTATCCCGATCTGCGTCTGACACTGTCCATGGACGATCGCGTCGTGGACATGGTCGAAGGCGGGTTCGACGTGTCGATCCGCATCCGGCCGGCCATGCCGGACTCGGCGCTGGTGGCGCGCAGGATCGGGACGATGCGGCAACGGATCTTCGCGGCACCCGCCTATCTGGAGAAGGCCGGTATTCCGCAGGCGCCGCGGGATATCGCCCGGCATCGGGTCATCGGCTTCCTGCTCGCGGACCATCTCGCTTCGTGGACCCTGAATGGTCCTTCCGGTTCCACTGTCGTCGACCTCGACCCACCCATCCGCGTTGGCAACAGCCTCGTCCTGCGCGATCTCCTGATCGCGGGCCAGGGCATCGGCACCTTGCCGGACTTCGTCTCGAACGAGGCAGAGGCGCGGGGCGCGCTTGTCCGGGTTCTGCCCGACTGGGAACTTCCCTCGCCCGAGATCTTTGCCGTGACGGGCTCGCGGCTGGGCATGGACGCAAAGGTCACGGCGTTTCTCGACCACCTGCGTGCCGCGCTGCAGCCCTGACATTCTTCAGCCGGCGTAAAGAATGAAGTGACAGCGGGCCGGTTATTCCAGCCCGTCCGATCCCCGATCTTCTCAGGCAAGGAAACCCAGCCCCGAGAGGATCCCATGACCCGCGTTCTCGTTCTCTACTATTCCAGCTACGGCCACGTTCGCGCGCTTGCGCAGGCCGAGGCCGAAGGCGCCCGCAGCGTCCCCGGCACCCATGTCGACCTGCGCCGCGTGCCCGAGACCGTCCCCGAAGCGATCCGGCAGAAGGCCGGCTTCGCCGCAGACGACACGCCCGTGGCCGCGCCGGCCGATCTGGAGACCTACGACGCCATCATCTTCGGCACGCCGACACTCTTCGGCATGATGGCCGGGCAGATGAAATCCTTCCTCGACCAGGCGGGCGGCCTCTGGGCCCGGAATGCACTTGTCGGCAAGGTCGCAGCCGTCTTCGCCTCGACCGGCTCGCAGCATGGCGGGCACGAGGCGACGCTGTTGTCGACCCAGATCCCGCTCCAGCATTTCGGAATGCTGATCGCGGGCATGCCCTATACCTTCGCGGGCCAGACAACGGCCGAGGGCATCGTCGGCGGTGCGCCCTATGGCGCGGGCACCATCGCCGGGGCCGATGGCTCACGCGCGCCCACCGCGACGGACCTTGCCGGCGCGCGTTTCCAGGGGGCGCATGTGGCGCGGATCGCCGCGCGGCTGGCTGGGGCCGCGCTGACCGAGGAGGCCGCGTGATGGCGTCCCTCACCGTCGACTTCTTCCACGACGTGGTCTGTTGCTGGTGTTTCAACATCTCGTCGCGGATGCGGGCGCTTGCCGCCGAATTCGATCTCGACATCCGGCACCGCACCTTCGTCCTGCAGGCCAGCCGCGCCGAGATGGCCGCGCGCTGGGGCACGCCCGGGGACGCCCGCGCGACCATCCTCGGGCACTGGGCGGTCTGCCGCGATGCCAGCGACCGGCCGGAACTCGTTGATATCGACGCCATGCGGGCCGCCGCGTTCGACTATCCCCACGGGCTGACCGCCGCGCTGGGATGCAAGGCTGCGGAACGGCTTGGCGGACACGCCGCCCACTGGGCCATGTTCGATCGCCTGCAGCGCGCGCATCTGACCGAGGCGCGGAACATCGCGGATCCCGAGGTCGTGCTGCACGCCGCGCGGGACCTGGGCTTCGAGGCGGCGGCCTTCGCGGAGGCCTTCGACGACCCCGCCACCCTGCGTGCCGTCGAGACCGACCGACACCACGCCCGCGCGATCCGGGTCCGGTCCATCCCGACCCTCATCGTCCGCGAGACCGGCGCCCGCCTCGTCAACGGACCGCGCGAGGATCTGGCCGCGCAGCTGCGCGCCAGCCTCCGCCTCGTCGCCTGAAAGGAAACTCCATGACGCTCCCGTTCCTGCGCACAGCTGCCCGGCACCGTCCTGATCGCCGAGGACGACTGGTTGAACGCGCTCTTCGCCGACGAGCTGGTATCCTTGCCCGACTATGTCCGGTGTTCCTCCAAACTGCGGCGGATCATGGCGGCCCATGTCGCCGCCGTGTTGAACGCGGGAGCGTCGGTTGTCCTCGATTTTCCGGCGAACACCGTCGATCAGCGTGGTTGGATGCGTGGCATCCTCGAGAAGACGACCGCCGCGCACCAGCTTCACCTGCTGGACGTGCCGGACAAGGTTTGCCTGACACGGCTGCGCATGCGCAACAGCCAGGGCGACCACCCGTTCGCGGTGACCGAGGCCCGGTTTCGCCAGTTTGCCAATCACTACGCCCCGCCAACGCCCGACGGGGGCTTCAACGTCGCAAGGCATGACGAGGGCGGTTGACGCCGCCGGACCAAGCCGACGCCGGGCCCGCGATGCGCCCCCTCCTTTCTTCGGTCTTCCAGGAAGAGACACGCCATGTCACGCACCACCGACATCCTTCTCACGGCGCTCGCCCCGGCGGTCTGGGGCAGCACATATCTGGTCACGACCGAGGCGCTGCCCGCAGGCTACCCCATCACGATGGCGGCGTTGCGCGCCTTGCCGGCCGGGCTGCTCCTGCTCGCGCTGACGCGGTGCCTGCCGCCGCGTGTCTGGCTCGGGCGCACCTTGCTGCTCGGCAGTCTCAACTTCGCGCTGTTCTGGACGCTCCTGTTCGTGGCCGCCTACAGGCTTCCCGGCGGGGTGGCGGCCACGCTGGGATCGCTGCAGGCGATGATGGTCATCCTCATGGCGCACGGCTGGCTCGGCACGCCGATCCGGGCGGGCGCGGTCGCCGCGGCAGGCACCGGCGTTCTGGGCGTGGCGCTGCTGTTGATCTCGCCCGACGCCGCCCTCGATCCCATCGGCATCGCCGCGGGGCTTGGTGGCGCGGCGTCCATGGCGGCGGGAACGGTCCTCAGCCGGAAATGGCAGCCGCCCGTCTCGGCCCTCAGCTTCACCGCGTGGCAGCTGACGGCCGGCGGGCTGATCCTGCTGCCGCTCGCGCTGATCATGGAACCCGCTCTGCCCCCCCTGACGGCCACGAACCTTGTCGGGCTCACCTGGCTCGGCCTCGTCGGCGCCGCGGCCAGCTATGTCATCTGGTTCCGCGGCGTCGCCCGGATAGAGCCCGGCGCGGTCGCGATGCTGGGTATGATGAGCCCGGTGACGGCCGTGCTGCTGGGCTGGGTGGTTCTGGGTCAGTCGCTGTCCCCATTGCAGGGGCTCGGCGCGCTGATCGTCCTCGGCTCGGTCTGGGCAGGACAGCGGGCAAGCCGCCAAGATGCGGTAGTCACCACCGCACGCTCGGTCCCGAGGCCGGCAAGTTCCGCCTGACCGCCCTTCCAGAAAGGAATTTCCGAATGGCTCCGCTGACATTGACCCAAAAACTTGCGCGCAAGGCGCGCCTTGCCGGGTTGCTCTACCTCGTCATCATCGTCACGGGTCTCGGCGCCGAGCTCGGCCTCCGCGGGCCGCTGATCGATCTCGGTGATGCCGACGCCACCGCCGCCGCGATCCTCGCGGCACCGGGCCAGTTCCGCCTGGCCATCGCCGCCGATCTCGTGATGGCGCTTTGCGATGCGGGCCTTGCGATCCTGCTCTACCTGATCTTCCGGGCCATGGCGCCGGGACTTGCGCTGTCGGCGATGGTGTTCCGCCTGATCCAGACCGTGCTGATCGCGGCAAGCCTCATGGCCTTGCTGACCGCCTGGCTGGTGCTGACCCGCGCCGGCAGCATTGCCGACGCCGCGGCGCTGGCGCTGGTGTTTCTGGATCTGCACGCGCACGGCTACGACCTCGGGCTGGTCTTCTTCGGCGTGAACAGCCTGATAATGGGCCTGCTGGTCTGGAACTCGGGCGTTTTCGCGAGGGTGTTCGGTGCCGGGATCGCGGTTGCCGGGCTGGTCTATCTCATCGGCAGCGGCCTGCGGTTCCTTGCGCCTGACCTGTCGTCGTCGTTCACACCGGCCTACGGGCTGACCATCCTTGCCGAGACGGCGTTCTGCCTGCGTCTACTTGTGCAGCGAAGCCCGGGGTGAGGATGCCCGCATGGCGATCTTGTACAGGCACCGGCCACGAGGCGTACATCGATGTCTGCAAGAGGGTTGACCGTCCGCGCACTTGGCGAAATCGCCATCCTCGGCCACGCCTCGATCATCAGGGCTATGGATGCCTACGGCCACCTGTTCGAAAGCCCGGAGGAAGACGTGGCGCTGGTCGAGAAGACGGAGCGCGACCTGATGGCCGCGTAGGAAGCTTGCCGGAACGCCAGCTGGCCCAGGGCTCCCTCGGGGCCCTTCACTTGCACCAGGCAGGCGCATTCAGGGATTTTTGTCCGGCCTTGGTGGATTGTGATTCCGCTGCCCTGACCGACTGAGCCACTCCGCCGAAGCGATGGTTGGGCATTTGGGGGGGGCTTCAAGCGGGAAGGTGGGGAAATGGTGTGATGGGGGCGCGAGGCCGAATTCGGCCCTTGGCCGACGGTCAGCACGACCACAACGAGCCGGTCTAGCCACCCCGAACCGGGCACGGAGGCCTGGGCCGGCCAGCCTGCTCCTCGGCAACGGGCATGAGGATCGACACCCTGTCTTCACGGGTCTTTCGGGGATTCTTCATGACATCGGCGGGGTGACGAGGCACTGTCGGGAAATGCTCAGGACCGCGCTTTGCCTTGTTGCAGTCGCCGCCACGGCCCAGCTTGCAGTCCCCGCAAGGGCCGAGACGCTGCACTGGCGGGTGAACAGCCTGCTTGCGCCGCAGCTTTTCGGGGAATCCGGGCGCCTGCTTGCGGCAGAGGTCGCGCAGGCGACGGACGGGGCCTTTACCATGGCCGTCCACAACCAGCTCGTTCTGGACGTGAACGCGTTCGAGGCACTGCGATCCGGCCTTGTCGATGCCGTGTGGGGGTCTCCCGGTCACCACCACCGCGAAGACCCCGCCCTGACCCTGTTCGGCGGATTTCCGTTCGGGCCCGATCCGGCCGCATTCACCGCGTGGATGCAAGACGGCGGCGGCGCGGCGGCGCTCAACGCGCAGTATCGGCGACACGGACTGCGCAGCATCTATTGCGGCGCACTACCCGCCGAAGGTGGCGGCTGGTTCAGGTTTCCGGTCGCGCGCGTGCAGGATCTCGACGGGCTGTCGATGCGGGCCTTCGGATACGGGGCCAGCACGTTGCAGGCCCTGGGTGTCACGACCTACGAACTGCCCGCCGCCGACATTCGACCCGCCTACGAGATCGGGATCATCGACGCCGCCGAATTCGCGATGCCGTCCATTGACGACGAACTGGGCCTGGACGAGATGGCGCCCTACCTGCTTCTGCCGGGCTGGCAGCAACCGGCCACGTCACTGGAACTCTTGATGCTCGAGACGACGTGGCTGGAACTGCCGGACGGGTTTCGCGATGCGGTCAGCCGGGCATGCGACGCGGTTTCCCGCTGGACCCTGGAGGTCGCCCAACCGCGACAGGAGACGGCGATCGCCGGTTTTCGGTCGAATGGGGTGGAAATCCGCCAATGGCCCGACGACGTCCTCGCGGCGCTGGAGCAGGCCTGGGCCGGGGTCGTCGCGGCAGAGATGGCAGCCGATCCGCAAGTCAGCCTCGGCTGGCAGAGCTACCGACGGTTCCTCGAAACCGGCGCGCCTGCCGGCCCCCGCGCCGAGGGGAACTAGCCCGGCAACCCCGCCAAACGCAGCCCGTCAAGCACCACGTCCAGCCCGCGCTGCCCGGTCATGCGATCGAGCGACAGGGCAACGGTTTCGCGTGTGCGTTCGGGGCGCCTTTGCAGCGTCGCCTCCACCACGATCCGCGCGCGATCGATCTGTCCGGCATGTGCAAGGCTCGCCGCCAGGAACCACCCCATGTCGTGGCGGGGTCCGCCGAAGGTGCCGGCCCCTTGCAGGCGCCCGAATTCCTCAGCCGCCCGCGCGGGGGCGCCGGCCAGCAGATACGCCATTCCGGCAATCTCGCGGTACCGGTCGGACGGAACGGGCATCCCGGTGCGTGCGCGTTCGAGGACCGGCAACGCCTCACCGGCCCGATCGTTGGCCGTCAGCGCAGCCGCCAGAGCGACCAGCGCATCCGGATCGTTCGGCGCGAGCGTCACCGCAGCCTTCGCGATGGCCAGCGCGTCCACGCGCGACCGTGTATCCCGAAACGGTGCATCGAGGCGAACTTCCGAAAGGATGCGATAGGCTCTCGCGCCGCCGTCCAGCGCCATCGCGCGCTCCAGCGCGGCGAGCGCCTTGTCGAGTTCGCGCCTGCCGCCGCCCCAGGCCGCATGCTTGACCTCCAGCCAATATGTCTCTGCCAGCGCGGCCCACGCCGCCGCGTTGTCCGGGTCCTGCGCGAGCGCGGCTTCCAGACGACCCTGCCGGGCGTCATTGGCCGCCCGGTCGCGCCAGTCCGGGTCATGGGGCGCCACGGCCAGCATGTCTTGTGCGTCGGGCCGCGCCTGCAACCGGGCGGCCCGGTCGGGAACCGCGATCGCGCTGCTCAGGGCCGCGATGCCGATGCCAGCAAGACCCGCCGTGACCAGGATCGCACCGGCGCGGACGACAGGCTTCCGGCGGTAGGCTCTCGCGACCCGAGACGGCTCCGTTTCCAGGACGTAGCCGCGCCGCGGCACAGTGCGCAGCAGATGCGCGGCATCCTTGCCGAGCGCCCTTCGGATGTCGCTGATACATTGCGACAGCGACTCTTCCGTCACGGTGACATCCGTCCAGACCGCCGAGATCAGGTCGTCCCGGGACACCAGCCGGCCCCGGCGATCCAACAGCACCTCAAGCACACGGTAGGACTTCGGGCGCAGGTGGGGCGGTTCGGGCGATCCATCCTCGAGCCTGCCCAGCCGTCGGTTCAGGACGAAGTGCCCTATTCTGGCATCCGATGCGTTCATGGCCCCGATCCAGAGATGTGAAGGGCAATATTAGCAGAATTTCCGGATTCTTTCACCTGTCTCTCAGGACTTGGCCCGGGCCGTGGCCGACCGTCATCGGATCACCGCAGCCGGAGCGCAGCCCATGACCGTTTTCCAGACCTCCGCCGCCGCCGCTGTACTTGTCGCGGCAATGTCCATGCCCGCCGCGGCGGAACAGCGAACCGCGCCGTCGATCCTGGACTTCATCAGCCTCTGGCTGCAATCCGAGTACCAGTTGGGCAGGCCGTCGGCGCCACCGGACATCGTGGCCATGTCATCGGCCGATCTGATCGCACGCCGCTATGGCGACGGTGCCGACGCCGGTCCGACCGGGATCATGGCGCTTTACGACGCGGAGGCAGGGGCAATCCTCGTGTCCGAGGGCTGGACGGGCGGCACCGTCGCCGAAATCTCGATCATCGTGCACGAGATGGTCCACCATTTGCAGCGGGAGGCGGGAACGGTGTTCGCCTGCCCCGCGGAACGCGAGCGGCTTGCCTACCGCGCGCAGGACGATTGGCTGAAGCTCTTCGGCCAGGATCTTCACGGCGCGTTCGGGATCGACCCGGCGCTGATCCTCGTGGCGACCGTCTGCACCCATTGACATGACGGGACCGCGACAGCGCGCGCATCGCGGCACCACCTGGTCGCCCGGAAGCTCCCTGCACTCGGACGCAGGTCGGCAAGCGCGGCCCCGGGGCGTTCAGTTCCGGAGGACGTCGCCGACAAAGCCATCGAGAACTTTGCCTATCGAATGCCTTTCATGGTGAGGACGTACCCTGATCCCCGGACACTTCTGATGGGGATCGGGGTCCCGTCGGGACGTACAAGCTTCCGCCTCAGACGTACGACCAACCCGTCCACGAGCCTGAGATCCGCAACGCTCCTGCCATCCCGGATGGCAGCCACGATCTCGGCGCGGCTGACGATGCGACCAGCGTTGCGCAGGAAGTATGTCAACAGATCGAATTCTGATGGCGTCAGGTGAACGACGTTCTTGCCGGTGTCAAATACAACTCTCTCGTTAAGATCGATCGTCCAGTTCTCAAGATGCAGGGTCGGCCCTTCAATCGGTGAAGGAGAGACGGTGGCGGGCAAATCCGAATTTGCCACATGACGCCGTGTGTTCAGACGCCGGATAACGCTGGATACTCTCGCACGAAGTTCGCGCGTGCCGAATGGCTTTGCCACATAGTCGTCAGCACCGCTTTCAAACCCCAGGACTACATCAACTTCAGTTGCCTTTCCGCTGATGAGAACAATTCCTGCGTCCGATCGCCGCCTGATTTCCTGCGCGATCTCAAGCCCGTTCGCGCCAGGAAGAACCAGGTCGATCAAGTAGACATCGATTGAGCACACAGATTCAATGTCTTTAAATTCACGAACGTCGTTTGCTACATAGACTTTATGACCATCAATTCGCAATACTTGACTCACCAGTTCAGTCACGCCAATGGTGTCATCAAGAACCAAAATATTGCAGCTACTCATCACGCCTCATCCCTTTGCGTCGTTCTTGTTCCACGCCCGCAAACACGCAGATCACACTACCCCGAGCTGCATTTATTCAATACACAGCGTGTATCTTTACCCTCTGGCGATCATATCTGCGCATGTTTCGCACGCGAAATGTTTCTGATGGTACATTTCCACGGTAATCAGCAGGGATTTTGACTGTGGCTGGCAACTGCCTTGTCATTCTTTTGCTGCGTTTTCCATGCTTTACAACCTGAGGTGAAACGCACCTGCCTGTCCGAACCCGTGGGCAGAAGACCGGCGGAAGAGAGAATTCCGCGCGCACAACTCCGCGGGTGGCTCATCGTTTTCCCTGCGCTCATTCCCCCCGCAGGCCTTGGTCATAGACCACATGCACGTCGACGCGCCGGTCGATCAGGGAACTGTCCGCGCCCTGGCCGATCGCGAAGCTTCGGCTGTTTCCAACCCCGGACACCTGAACGAGGCGCTCACGCGCAATGCCGCGCCGCAAGAGAAACGCAAGGACTGCCTGCGCTCTCTCTTCGTCGACGTTCTCCAGTCCGGCAGCCAACTCGTCACGGTCCGCATGACCCCATATGGTCACACGGGCCGTCGGGTGCTTTTCCAGGGTCAGTGCCAGGTCCGCTAGAACAGGCACGTTCGGGTCGAGGATGTTCGAGCTGCCGCTGTCGAAGAACACGATATGGCCAGATGGCGCGACTTCGGCAGGAGCCAGGCGCACACCGCCAGACTGGGTCGCCTCCTGCCGGGGAGCGCATGCCGCCAATCCCAGCAAGGAAAGCATGACCGCCGCAACACCAAGCCGAAACGGTCGGCTACTGACAATCGCCCCCGTCATCATTCGCTCGTGGCCGAGCCGCCCAGGTCGCCGCGAGAGGCGGAAACTCCGTTGCGAGCGGTTGCCGTCCTCGTGTCGTCGCTCGAGTAGGCCGAAGTGCGGTCGACCTGTCCATTCCCGTCGACATCGGGATCACCCTCGCCCGCGGTCGAGTTGCGGTCGTTGGTTGCCGCAACCTGCTCTCCGCCCGCTGTCCTCTCGGCGGTCGTGCCATTTCCCTCGGTCTGGTGCCCGACTTGCGGATCGAGGCCGGGCTCGGGATCCGGTGCGGGCGCACTGTGGCGAGGAGGCTGTCCGGTGCCGTTCGCCGGGATTGGTGCAGGAGTTATCAGCACATAAGGACAAGGCTGGGGCACGGCGCTGTATTCATCCTCGATCCAGCTGCCATCCTTCAGCTGGACCATCGGCACGCCCTGTTCCACCTTGCATTCTTCTTCGGGACTGCACGCGGCGACTGCCAGAAGCGCCGCCCCCGTCAATACTAACCTATTCATGTTCTCTACTCTTCGACTGTGAGGAAGCCAGCCGGAAACTCCGGCTGGCCCTTGTCGCTTGAACGCGGGTGGATCAGAAGATCGTGCTGCCGAAGAACCCGGTGTCGATGTGGGTATCGCCGAAGCCACCATTCTGAAGGTTCTGGCACTGCGAGACATTCGCACCGCTGGCGCAATCGGATGAGAAGGTGGCGTTGACGTCGACCTCGCCGCCGAAGAAGCCGGCGCCTTCCGATGCGCCAAAGGCGGAACCGACACCAACAGACGAGGAATCGGCAAAGGCATCGCCGAAGTAGTTCGAGCTCACGACGACGTCGACGCCCGCCTCCTGTTCGCGAGCCTCAACCAGACCGCCATCTGCGGATATGGCTTCGATCTCGTCGACAGTGGCGTCGGCAAACAGGCTGTTCTGTGCAGAGGACGAGCCGACGAAGTCTTCGTTGCCGCCTGTGGTCCCTGCCCCGGTAAAGGACGCAAACGAACCGTTGACCGAAGCGGCGGCATCCGCGCCGAAAGCGCCCGTCCCGGTAAGTTCGCTGCCGGCCGCCGACCAGCCCAGACCCGCGCTGCTGCCGCCTGCAACCATCGCGGTCCCCTCGCTCAGAGAGGTAAGGCTCTCGCTGGAGCCGAAGCCGACCGTGGCGGCATCCGCGCTACTACGGTCGGTGTAGGTGATATCCATGTCCTCGACATCCGCGTGGTTGTCGAATTGACCTAGGTTTGCATAGAGATCGGACCCGCTATCGACATCAGCATCGAGATCGAGGGACCGGTCAGAGGCGAAGGCGCTGGAGCCGACGAAGCCGTCGCCCTTGCCCAGGACCATGGCCGACGAGTTTTCAGAGAAAGACATCGCGCCAGCGGTTCCGTGCGACACGTTCTGGTCGATGGACAGGGTTTGGCCCGAATCCGTGTCGATCCAATCAGCTTCGCGAGACCAGCCCGACGAAGCCTCGAACTCGGCCGACGTCTCTGCGGTGTTCCCCGCGCCGGCCGTACCGACACCGACCGCCGAGGACGAGCCGACGGTGAGGTTCGAGTAGTCGATGTCGAGTTCGGAACCACCGTAACGCTCGTCGTTGGCCCCGCTCCCAGCATCGAAACTGCTCTGGTAGCTGAACTGTTCGAGATTCACGGTGAAATTCTGGTCGACGTCCACGCTCGAAGATCCGACGAACCCGTTATCCGCCCCGGCGGTCGAGCTGAAACCGGAATAGGATGTGCCGACGCCGCTGAACCCTGCACCATAGGAGGCGCCGGCGTCGATGGTGCCGACATCGGCAGCAGCGGGAATTGCCATGCACAGGGCGATGGCAGACGAGATTAGCAGTGTGTTCCGCATGTTTTCTGTTTCCTTGTTTTTTTGGGCTGCCCTTTTGCTAGACGCAGCCGACTTCACATGTGCCTTGCGACACAGCCTCTTCCCTTGAGCACCTCCGCCATGAGCGCCGGAGCCTGCTTGGGAAGAACTACGACACACCCCCCCTGTGCCTTCGTGCCGACACCCGGTTCGCCGGCACGATGCGGCTCTCCGGTATCGACAAACACTCCAATATCCTTCGCCACTTCGCCGACGATCGGGTCTGAAAGCATGACGCCCACTGCAAGACGCTGAAGATCGCTCCGCATCTCCGGTATCTGTTGCGATGATGCGAGGATCGCCTGCACCCAGGCACGACGCGTGCATGAATCGTCCAGCGACGACCGCCCGAACCCCAGCGCCACGGCGCCGGGAAAGCCCGCGCTGCCGCTGGCCCCGGAACCGGCGCATGGCCCCGCCCCGAACGAAGTGAGCCCTGGCGCCGATGCGATGCGACTGTTGTTGGAAAAATCGGCTCCGGTGTTCACATCGCCGAATACGCCGTTCGCCGCCGCCTGCGTCTGGTTATTGAGATCCGCGCTCACGCCGCTTCCGGATGATCCGGCATCCTGCCCCATGCCCTCCAGCGGGTACAGGGCCACCAGGACGCATAGAGCCAGGAATCTCATGACGCTTACCCCACAATCCAACAACAACCGTGCAGCCGGTCGGCACAGCACCAAGGCAGCGCGATGCAACCTTCTCACCGGATTGATGTTTAGCGGAGCTACGGGCGAAAATATGGCCGGGATGTTTAATTATTGTGTAAAAGCAACATTCTAAGCGGCAACCCTGATGCGCCGGGCCATATCGGTCGGGATGCCTGGCCGCTTGCCCCAAACACGGGCCAGCCGCCCCGGGAATTTAGCTACCTGAAACGGATCGGTTTCACCGAGATGTTGCGCATCTGGACCGTGAAGCCTTCGGTCGGCGCGGTCCGCCCCTCGGGCCGCAGGCCGTCCAGCCGACCCCGCTCGCCGTAACCGCGGAAGAGGATGCCAAGCTGGAACTGGATCGGCTTGTTCGGTTCCTGCAAAGCGGGCACGCACTGGTACACGCCCTGCTGGCCGCAATCCGGCGGGATCGCCGTGCGGCCGGTACGGGCCAGCACGACACGGTCGTTGCACACCACGCGGATCACCCCGTCGTCGTTCATCGACCACCGGACCTGAACCCTTATGCTGTTCCATCCGCCCAGCCCGGCCGGCGGGATGCACACCACGTCGTCAAAGGTCAGGCCCCGGCGCGCATCCAGATGCATGGTGTGGATGTGGTTCTTGATGGTGTTGATCCGCTGCCATTCGGCCACTTCCAGAAGGCTGCGGCGATTGGGCCCGCCTCCGTATTTCAGCCCTGCGGGCACCAGGATCTCGAAGGCGTACTGGACCGAGTCGCCGAGCCTTGCATAGCGATCATAGCCGATCCTGGAGCGAAGATTGCCGTTGAAGCAGTCCGACTCGCCGCGGCCGTCGCCGTAGTCTATGGCGCTGCAATCTCCGGCGCGGACATGGAAAGTGGTGATGCCCCGCGCATGTTCGGGATCACGCCCGTTGAAAACGTGATCCCCGAAGCCGGCCGGGGCGGCCTGCGCCGGCAGGCTCAGCGCGACCATCATCAGGAACGTTGCAGCAAAGCGCCACATCGGCGGACCCCCGTACCTGTCTACCCCAGGGTCCCACTTGCCGGCAATTCCGTCAATTCAAGTCTTGTCCGCGCACCGGGGGGACTGCCGCGCGCATCCCGAAAAGCCGTCGAACTTCCTGCATCGGTCGAGCATGCCGGATGAGCCGAACGCGCAAGCGGATCATCCCGATGGCCCCGGCATCGCAAAGGAACCGCGCGACTGGAAGGGCGCCTTCCCGCGCAGGCGGCGGAACCTTGTCTTCCCCAATGGCGCCGGTCTCATCGAGAGCCGCGCGACCATCCATCAGCGCGCGTTCAAGCCGTTCCTGGCCGAGAACGGGATCGTGGACGAGGACCGCAGGGATCCCGCCCAGGCGCGCTGACCCGCCGCATCGCCACGCGCTGGCGGCCCGAATTTGCATAATCAGCCGAAATTGCTTATACCGCGCATTCCGCGAAAAAAGAGTGTCGAGAAATTCAAAAATTTCGGTCCTGTTTTGAAACAGACCGAACGTACTGCATAATAAGGAGAAAATATGACTTCGAAGGATCCGAGCAAAGGTTATGTTGCTATTCTTGGATGGAGTCTAAGGTGTATTGACGCGCTCGAGAAATTCGACCGTCGCTACCTGATTGTCGCGCCAAAATGGGCCGAGGACTACGCCAGGAAGCATGACATCCCCTTCCTCAGCTGGGATTTCGAACGTCTGAACGACCGGTCCTTCGAACTCGCGTCGAACCTGAAGGAAATGGGGATCGACGTCGCCATCCCGTTGTTCGAGGAAACGGTGGAATGGGCCGGCGCGATCAATTCCGTGCTGATGGACAACCCCCGCTTGCTGGGTCAGTCGATGCTGTTCCGGGACAAGTCTCTGATGAAGAGACGCGCACAGCTGGGCGGTATCCGCGTCGGCATTTTCGAGGAAGCGATGGATCAGTCCGATGTGATCCGGTTTCTCAAGCGCGTGAACCAGACGCTGCTGAAGCTTGATGGCGACCCCAACGACCCGATCCATTTCAAGGCATTCGACAAGGCCGGCTGTCTTGGCCACCGGGTCATCCGCTCGCCCGACGATGTGGCCGCGATTGCGGACGAGGAATTTCCCGCCCTGCTGGAGTCGCATCTGGACGGTTGGGAATTCGCCGTCGAGGCGTGGATCAAGGATCGCAAGATCCAGTTCCTGAACATCTCGGAATACGTCACGCTGGGCTATTCTGTCTTCGTGCCAGCGACGCCCGAGCTGGAAAAATACCGCGACAAGATCACCGAACAGATCGAAAACCTGATCGAGGTCTTCGACATCGACTTCGGTTTCATTCACCCGGAATATTTCGTGACAAACGACGGCACGATGTATTTCGGCGAAGTGGCCTATCGCCCGCCGGGCTTCAACGCGTTCGAGTTGATGGAACGCGCCTACGGCTTCAACGCCTATCAGGGGCTGGTACTGGCGTTTGACCCCAAGGCGACGCAAGAAGAGCTGGACGCCTTTTTCCCCAACCCGGTCGAGGATGCGTTGGGCCATGCGGGCTGTTTCGGGGTCTATCCGCGCCGCAGGGTGGTGAGCGAACTGAGCCTTCCCAGCGACACCGAGAACGACCCCTATTTCGAGTTTCACGAACTCGCCCCGCCGATGGAAACGAAGGTGACCAAGCGCACGGCTTTCGGCACGCATTGGGGGCTGGTCTATTTCTTCGGCGAGGATCCGCACCGCCTGCGCGATCTTCTGAAGGCGCAGGAAGAGCTTGATTTCTACGTCTAGCAAGCTTTTCCGCCGCTCTTGCGCGCACGCCCGTGGCATCCCTTGCTTGCATTGCCATCGGTCAGTGACGACAAATCGACTGACGCTGCCGAGGCATGAACCAAGATGACCATGACGTCCGACCACGACCCCCTGCCCGCGCTCGCGCGGAATTTCGACCGGATGCTGGCGCAGCTTGCCAATGCCTCCAGCGCGGGCAAGATCAGCTACCAGGGCCGCGTGCTGGATGCCGCGTGCCGCGTCCTGAAACTGCCGGGCGGGCTGGCAGAGCTGGAACAGCGCGCGGCGAAGCTGGACGATGCCGGCGTGTTTGCCGGGACGGACTGGGCCATGCCCGCGGGGCTTGTGCCGAGCATGGTGGGAAACACGCTCAGATCGACCGACAGCCGCACGGTCGTTCTGGAATGCCTGAGCCTGTTGCGTTTCCAGGCCGTGCTGAAGGGCGAACATGCGACCCCGGCGCTCCAGCGCGAGACGGCAAGACAGTTCCTGACGCAGGTGCTTGCGCTGAACCTGGACCGGATCATCGGCACCACGACCGAGGCGGCGCGCGTGCAGGCCACGGAACTTGCACCGGCCGTCGATGCCCTTCTGCAACGGCTGCTTGCAACCGTGGGCACGGGCGGGATCCTGACACAGCTGGTCGACGAGGTCTGGCGCATCCTGCGCCAGCGCCCGCTGCAAGTGGATCATGTCAAATCGATGATCCTGCAGATAGCAGTCGCCATGAACCAGGAAGGCAGCGGGCTTGGCGTGAGCGATGCACGCAGCGGCGCGGACCGTCTGATCAGCGCGCTTTTCGGCCCCAGCCAGCTGTGCCGGGATGATCCGGGGCTTGCCGCCTATCGCGCGCGGCTGGCGGCGTCGGACTCGGGCACGCTTCAGGCCGAAGCGACGGGCATGGCGCGCGCGATGCACGATACCGGGCTGGTTTCCGATTACCACACGGCGCTCCTGCACTTCATCCTTGATAGCGGACAGACGCATCTGCTGCCTGTCGCGCTGGGGCTGAGCAGCACCGGGCTGGATGCACTGCGCTGTTACCAGCCGCTGGTGCATCGCCTGATCGAGGTCGCGCTGCATCCGGGCACGGCGCAGGGAGTGCTGTGCCTGTCGCTGATGCTGGAGCGTGGGATCATGTATTCCCCGCCCATTGCGCCGTCGCTCTGGCGGCTGCTGGGAAGCAGCCTGACGCCGGCCTGTGAAGCGGCGCTGACCATGGCCTTTGGCGAAGGCGTCAGCCCGCATCAGCGACTCGTGGCCGGTGTGGTCTGCCTGCTGGGGCTGCCGCTGGGCGTGGGGCAAGGCAACAATCCCACCTGCCAGTCCGCGCGGGCGCTGTCGATCTGGGCGCTCAACGATCCCGACTATCTGCTCTGGCTGCTTGCGCAGGCGACCTCGAATGACCGGATCGTCATTTATTTCGAGGGCGACGCGCTCGATTCCAGTCTGCTTCCCGCGGGGCTCGCCCAGAATACCCCGCTCGATGCTGACCCCGTGTCGGTGCTGCTGGTGCCGCATCTGGACCGGATCTATGCCGAGATGGGCCGCCGCGTGGCTGGCCGCCCCGAGGACCCCCATCGCTGGATCAACCCGGAACTGCATGGCTGGTGGGTTGGACGCGAGTTTCACATCGCAGTCGACATAGCCACGGGCAAGCTGCGCGATTACGACCGCTTCATTCGCGACTTCCACCTTGCCTATCATCCTCTGCACAACGGGAACGAGCCGGTCATCCATCCGCAGCCTGCCGGCATCGCCGTGACAAACAGCAACGGCGTCTTTGTCGGCTGGCATGCGATCACCATTGTCCGCGTGGCCCTGGATCAGAAGGGCGAGATGCGGGTCTATTTCTTCAACCCCAACAACGACAGCGGACAGGATTGGGGCCTGGGCATCGTCGTATCGACACATGGCAAGGGCGAGCGACTGGGAGAAGGCTCCCTGCCCTTCGCCCAATTCGCCTCGCGGCTTTATATCTTCCATGACGATGGGCTGCGCACGTCACTGGCCGTGCCGGTGGACGATGCAGAGATTGACGCGATCCGCGACATGGCCATCCGGAGCTGGGCGCGCGACCGCCTGGAGGCATAGGCCCGCGCCCATGCGGGCGGTCGGCTTTGGCCACGCGAAGATCAGCATGATCCCGCGTGTGCTCGATCGCCACGGCAGTCAGACCCGCCGCCCGGTCCGGGTGGCCGTGACGCCACTGGCCAGAAGAAACCCGCCTGGCCGCGGCCGGGTTGGCCAACCGTGTCCGATACCGGGCCGGTGGATCACGCCCGGCTCCTTTCCGCGAACGCCACGCAGATCCCGAACTCAGGCGGCCGTCCGCAGACCACCTGCAAGGATCGTCTGCCGGGCGAGGACCGCAAGCAGGTCCGACCGCGTCATGATGCCCGCAAGGCGCGATCCCTCGACAACGGGGGCCGCCTGCACCCGCCCGTCCGCCAGCAGCTGGACAAGCACGCCGATCCCGTCGGTCGGTCGCACCGTGCAAAGCTCTGTCGTCATGATGTCCCGCGCGCACAGGCGTCCGTCGCCTCCTGCGGCCAGAAGGCCCGTCATTGCCGCGGCAAAGCCCCTGCCGCTGCGGGTCGCGTCAAGACGGGCACGCTGGATCAGGTCGTTCTGGGTGATGATGCCGCGCAGCGTGCCGTCGGTGTCGACGACCGGAAGCGTCTTGAACCGGTGCTTGCGGAACAGGTCCGCCACCCGCCGGGCCCGGGTATCGGGCGTGACGCTTACCACATCGCCCGACATGACTTCGCCGCAGGTCAGCCCCTTGAAATGGCGGCGCGCCGCCTCGGCCTCGGCGGCGGCAAGGATCCGCGCGAAATCCTCGGCGCCGATATTGGCGCTCAGGTTGAACCGCTCGAGCACGGCTGCAAGATCCTCGCTCGAAAGCCCGAGGCGGCGTGTGTTCGCATCCCGCATCGTCGCGCGCCGATCGGCCCCTGCCGGCTGGCGGAACGGATACTTCCGCCCCGTCACCCGGTTGTAGAGCACCGCGACCGTGACCAGAAGCGCCGTGTCCAGCATGACCGGCGAAAGCACGAAGCCAAGCCCATGCGTGGCCCCCACAGGCGTCGACAGCACCGTGGCAAGCGCGACCGCGGCCCCCGGCGGATGCATCGCGCGCAGCACCGCCATGGTCAGCATGGCTGCGAGAACGGCAAGACCGGCAGACAGTTCCGGGGCAAGGCCAAGGCCCGTGACGCCGATGGCGACAAGGGCCGACGCGGCGTTCCCGACGATGGCGGACCATGGCTGCGCGAGCGGGGAATTGGGCACGGCGAACACAAGGAACGCGGTCGCCCCGAGGGGCGCGATCAGCAGGAAACGCGCCGCCTCTCCATGCCATGCCTCCAGCAGAACCAGGATGGCCCCGCACAGCCCCAGCGCCAGCCCAGCCCCAAGCCCGGAACGCAGCGCCTCGCGCCAGTTTGGCCGTGGCATCGCGGGGCCAAGCGCACGAAGCACGCGCCGCGCCCGAATACGCATCCGTGGCGCCCGGGGGAACCCTGGCTTGCCCGGCCGCGCGCGCGGGCCGTGTTCGGCCACGGCCGGTTCCGGCCCGCTTTCCCGAAAACCCCGCATCCCGTTACACCGGCGCAGAAAGATGCTGCGACGACCCGGGCGGAGCCATGAAGATCGCCGCTGCCACTGTGCCTCGCTCCTTGTCCGGGGACCGGCTGGTGACGCCGTGGTCCATGCGCATGCGGCCCCCAAGGCGGGACGCCGGGCGCCGTTCCGACCGCTCGATGCCCGAGAAGAGGCGCATTCACAAGCCCCGGGCGCGGGTGCGGCCATCGCCCGGGGCCGGATGCCCGTCGCGCCCCGGCTGCGAAGGAAGAACGCCAATCCACGGCGCGACGGCTCTGCGCGACCACTGATCCATGGCTCGGGTGCGCGGCGGGACAGTCGTTCTTTTTTGCAGGCACCTGCCTGCCCGGGCCGGCTGATGCCGGCGCGGCCCTCGCATCGGGGCACAGACCTGCCATACACGCCGGTCCTTCGGGCCGCGTTGCACATCCGCAATACGAGGCGTCACCGGCGGCTGGGCCGCGCCGACATCTGGAAACCGGGCATGACCGCGCCGCGCCGGCGCCGCAACAGGGTCGAGGCGCCTGGCCTTGGCAGGCCCCCTGCCCGGCACGCTCAACTCATTGCAGCGCCGCCTTGTAAAGGAACTCGCGCGTATCGTCCCCCATCTCTCCGAAATGGCGCTCGTGGATCTCCTCCAGCGATCCCGCGAAGATCCAGTCGCTGAGGGTGACATCCGCGAGCAGCAGCAGATCCTGATGCTCCCGCGCGACCCCTATGGCGATCGGCTCGTAGGTCAGCGGATCCCGTCTCAGGACGACTTTCCGGCCCGAGGTCTCGGCATGGCCCTTCGCGACGCCACGGGACACGAAGTAGGCATCGAGCGTGCCCTCTTCCAGCGCGGCAAACGCCTCCGGGTGGCTGTCGAAGCGGATGACCCTTTCTGCGGGCAGGTCCGCCAGAAGGATGTTCTCCATGAAGGCGGCGGTGGTGGTTCCGCCAAGGACACCGACCGTCCACCCGCTTCCGGCGATCCGCTCGATCATGTCGTCATGCGTCACATCTTCCTCGGTAAGGGCCAGCAGTTCCTCGGGCGCATCGCTCGACACGGCGACGGTCACGCCATCCTCGAACACAGGTATCGTGAAGTTCATGAAGCCGCGCCGCTCGCGGGTGATGGTCGTCACCCCGCAAAGCAGGTCGACCTCGCCGTCCCGGATCGCATCGAAACGGTCGGACGTCTCGACATCCACGAAGGTATAGGCTTCAGGATCCCCGACGATGCCGCGCGCCAGCACGGGCGCAAGCCGTCTGCACAGATCGGCGGTGTACCCCACATGGGTGTCGCCCACCTTCGCCGAAAAGGCCGCCGCATCGGTGCGGAACCCGATCCGGACCTTGTCGGCTGCCTGCTCCTGGCCGATCGCGGCAGTTGCTGCAAGAACGATAAAAGAACAAACGGAACCAGCATTCAGAATATACATCCCACGCTCTCCTTCGGTATCTTAATTCGCCCGTGCAGCATGGTATTGTTGCAACTGCAAGTCTACCACGATGACCGTGCGCGACGGTATTCGCGACCAAATGAACCACACCAGCGATGAACCGGGCCTGACCCTTTCAACTACATCCGCAGAACCGGCACCGCCGACCTGACGGGAAAACACGCGCCAGCCGATCCTGGATGCCGCATGCCGTATCCTTGTCGCGAAGGGGGCGCGCATGAACAGCGGCGCGCGTGACATGAGCCGGCCCTGCCCTTCGCGGCGGCCGGATCCCGAAGGCGCGCCGAGATTGCGCCTTCGGCAGATGGGCGTCGGCCGCCGCTGGCTGAGAGGACCGTTGCGGGGCACCCCCGGCCCGGCGGCGACCGGGTGTCAGAACTTCACTTCAAGGTTTAGACTTGCCCCATAGCTTTCGAAGTCCGACCCGAGCCCGTCGTAATGCGCACCGACCCTCAGGTTCGTTCCCGCTGCGGTGCCGTAGATGACGTTCAGATGGGTACGGCCCCGAAGGTTCTCGAACGCGGGTTCGCGGGCGGCCCCGTCCGTGGCGGAGTAGATGCCCGATACCCCGGCAACCAGCTCCAGGCTGCCCGACTGCGACGGCAGCGGGATACCGAAGTCCATGCCCGCGTTCAGCTGCATGAGGCTTACGGTCTGGCCGGGGATCACGTTGTCCAGGCTGTCCGTATAGGTCTGCTGACGATCCTCGGCATAGGTGAACTTCACCGCGGGCAGCAGGGAAATGTCCCGAACGCTGTACTGTCCCGTGACCCCGAGCTGGACCAGCCAGCGGTCCGTCTCGAAGTCGTCGGTATAGAACCCCAGCGGAGATATCTGGTTGCTGGTCTGCCCGTACAGGACGCGCCCCTCGAAATACAGCGGCTGCTCGGGTGTCTTGGCCACGAAGTAGGGCCCGGCCATCCAGCCGGTGCCGGAAACGTCCGCACTGCCGGATTCGGCACTGTCCACCTGGAGCATGGCGCCGACGAGCATGTTGGGGCTGACGAACCTGTGCGCCCCGACCGTGAACAGGGTGTACGCCTCGCCGTCCGACCAGGAACTGCTGATCTCGGTCCAGACATTGTTCTGCGAGAAGCATCCATTCAACGAACCGCTGTCTTCCGTCGCCTGGGCGCTGAAGTTCCCGCAATCGTTGTCGATCAGGAACCGGGCGATGTCCGGCTGGTTGGAGACCAGGTTATTCGTCCTGGCCAGCATGAAGGTCGCAATCTGATCCTGCGTCTCCTCGACAAGATCGTCCGTGGCGGCCATGCCGAAAGTCACCTGTGTCTGGCCGATGACCTCTCCGCCAACGTCGTCCCTGCTGACCACGATGGTGGCCAGTCCCGCGGAAGTTGACGTCAGAAGCGCGGTATACGACCCGTCATTGTTGTCGCGCATCGGTGCCTCGGCCCCGGGCGAACCTTGCCGGAGGGTTCCCATGCTGGTGGCAGCCCAGAACACGAGCCCGCCGGTCGTAACCCGCTCGCCGTTGCGGAAAACCGTCAAGGTGATCTCTGCGGTATCGACGCCATCGGCCGCCTTGACCTGAAGATCCGAGACATCGGTTGTCAGGACGTACTCGTCATCCCCGTTGGGTGTGAACTCGATT
>NZ_JABFBC010000005.1 GCF_013093415.1 Halovulum dunhuangense | reverse complement strand
CGGCCGCCTGAGCCGCATGGACGCGCTGCAGCAGCAGGCCATGGCCGCCGCGCAGGACGCCCGGCGCATGGGCCGCGCCCGCGCGATCGAGGCCGCGATCCGCCGGATCGAAGCGGGCGAGTTCGGATGGTGCGACGGCTGCGGCGACTTCATCGGAACCCCCCGCCTCGACCTCAACCCGACAACCATCCGATGCAGGGACTGCGCAGGCTGATCCGCCGACCAGCAAGCCAAGCCAAGCCAAGCCAAGCCACCGGGCCGAAGGCCCCGGTGGTCTGACACGGGCCCGTCCGCGGCCGGGGCCACCCGCACCCGAAGGCGGGCATGCGCGCCCGTGGCTTGCGTTGCGGCCGAACTTGTGACACCACGAGTGCCGTTCAAGCCGTCTGGCATCTGTCGCGAGCGTGCACGGATCTCCTTCGGCCCGAACTACCCGGAACGACACATCGCCGCTCAGCCGGATCGGACAACAGCCGACCCGGTGCAAGAGCCGGCTATTCAACGCGACGCACAGATATGATGGCATTCGTTCGAACAAACCTGCGCTGGCTGGCCGCCGGTTTCCTGCTGACCTTCGCGTCGGCTTTCGGGCAGACATGGTTCATCTCGCTCTTTGCGGGGGCCATCAAATCGGAATACGGGCTGACCGACGGGGCCTGGGGCAGTCTCTATACGGTCGCCACGCTCAGCGCCGCGGGGCTGATGTTCTGGCGCGGTGCGGTCGCGGACACCGTCCGCCTGTCGCGGCTGGCACCGGTCATGGCAGGTTTCTTCGCGCTCGCCGGCATCGGCATGGCATCCGCCGGATCCGTCTGGCTGCTGGGGCTGTCGTTGTTCCTGCTGCGCTTCTGCGGGCAAGGCATGTTCAGCCATATCGCGATGACGGCGATGGGGCGCTGGTTCGAGGCGACGCGCGGCAGGGCCGTTTCCATCAGCAGTCTCGGCCATCCGGCCGGCGAAATCGTGGTGCCGGTTCTCACCGTGCTCTGCATCGCCGCCATCGGCTGGAGGCCGACCTGGATCGTCGTTGCCGCGATCCTTTGCCTGGTCATCGCGCCGGCGTTCTGGTTCCTGCTCAAGGATGATCGCTCGCCCCAGGGCCACACCGGCGCAATGATGGTTCCGGGACTTCATGGACGTCACTGGCGCCGGCAGGACGCCGCGCGCCACTGGCTTCTGCCGGCGCTTCTGCCGGTCCTGCTGACGCCGGGCTTCATCGGCACGGTGGTGTTCTTCCAGCAGGTCCATATCGCCGAGGTCAAGGGCTGGACGCTGGTGCAGATGGCGCCGGGATACTCGGCTTTCGCGACGGCGACCGTTGCCTCGGCCTTCGTGGCGGGATGGGCGGCCGATCGGTTCGGGGCGCAGCGGCTTCTGTCGGTTCTCCTTATACCCATGGGTATCGGGATCGCCCTGATCGGCCCTGCCGACCAGGTTGCCGCCTGGTGGGTGGCGCTTGGCGTCATCGGCATCACGCAGGGCACCGCAAGCGCCTTGTGGGGCGTCCTGCTGCCGGTCGCCTACGGAACGCGGCACCTGGGCTCGATCCGGTCGCTTGCGACGACCGTCATGGTCATCGCGACGGCGATCGGCCCCGGGATCACCGGCATCCTGATCGACCGCGGCGTGGATTTTCCCACCCAGACCCTGTTCATGAGCGCCTGGTGCCTGGTGCTGACAGCCGGATGCATCCTGATCGACCGGCGTCTCACGCGGGAACTGCTGGTCCAAGCCGTACCGGAAGAATAGCACCCGCCGCCGACAGTGCCGAAAGACTGCGGATCCCGGCCCGTGCGGGGGCGCGGCAGATCATCCAGGCGTCACTTCGCTATGCCCGGACATCGCGGCGCCCAGCCCAGGGAATTCGCGTTCGGTCCGCGGCACCGCATCGAGATCGGGGCATGCGATGTGTTTGCGCGGCCCCGGGGCGCGCAATGGCAGGCGATCAGGCCGTCTCGGCCGTGTCTGCGCAAGAGTGCTGCGAACACCCGCGTATCGCGCGCCGCTGCCGCTGCGCGTCACGCGGGCGGGAGTTGGGGAAATCGCGACGGCTCTTGAATTCCGCCGATGATGGGTCCGCGGCGTCTTCGGTCTTGCCCCGCACCTCGGGCGGACGCGCCTACCAGGGGAAAGTCGCGCCGGTGTATCGGGCCCCATCCCGCATCAGGCGGGGAAATTCGCGCTGGATCAGCTCTGCGTCCCTGGGGCATTCGACCTCGATGTAGGCGCGGTCCCCTGACCAGAGCAGCCGATGCGTCCCGTCGCTGAAATCCATCAGATACCGATGCAGGCGAAGGGCCGTCTTCTGGCTGATGTTCGCGACCAGGGCGATCTTCTGGTTCATGTCTTCTCCTCGAATGGCGTCCGGGTTCGTCCGTTCAGGCCCCTTGCGCGTCCGGAGCGTCACGCGACTGGTTCCGGAACTGCGCGATGGCCCAGTACATCCTGCTGCGTGCCGCAGGGGTGCTCGGTGCCGCATCCGCTCCGGCCTCTGTCTGCTTGAAGGTCCAATGCTGGCCGATCCGGACCATCCAGCGATGGCCCTGATCCTTGAAATAGAACGGCACGATGCCGTCTATCGTCCCTTTTCCAACGATCTCGGTCTCTCTGTCGTGAATTTGTACTTTCAGACTCATCCTGTTTCCTTCGTTCCGTCGTTGCTTCCAGCGCCGATCGACCAGCCTTTCGGCACGGATCAGGCGCAAAGCATCGGCAATTTTTCGGTGAACATGCTGCCGACCGTCGCGATGTGACGGTCATGGCCAGCCGGTTACGCGGCCAAGCATAGGGGCCGGGACGCCTTCTGTCTACCCGTCGGGGACCGGCGCACCGGCGCAGGCTGCCGCCAGGGGATCAGACCGCCTGGCGGGTCCCGTTCCGCGCACGGTCGCCTTCGGTCGCCTCCAGGAACCTGGATGGCGCGCCGACAGAGATCAGGCTCAGCTGGTGCATGGCGCGGGTGCAGGCGACATAGAGCAGGTTCCGGTCCATCTCGGTGGAGAATACGGCGTCGCTCGCGTCGGGGATGATCACCCGGTCGAATTCCAGCCCCTTGGCCAGATGCGGCGTGCAGACGACGACACCGGTCGAGAAGCCGGCGCTGCCCTCTTCCAGCAGGCGCGCGTCTACGCCCGCATCCGTCAGCGCCCCGTGCAGCCGCGTCGCCTGCGCCTGGGTCTTGGCCAGTACGGCAAGGCTTGTGTGGTCCGAGGCGCGAAAGTCGCGGACGGCCTTGGCGATGCGTGCCACGGCATCCTTCTGTGTTCCGACCACTGCCAGATCGGGGTCCGGCCCGTGCCGCTCCATCGCGACAAGATCGGGGTTCGGCGCGATCTTCAGCGCGAACTGCATGATCTGCCAGGTCGATCTATAGCTCTTGTTCAGCGTGACCCGCCACGCCCCTTCGAGAACCGCCTCGATCCGCTCGGGCGTCGAGGCGCTGTAGGGGTTCACCGACTGCGTGGCGTCGCCAAGGATGGTCTTGCGGCATTTGAAGAGCCGCGCCAGGACCGCGTATTGCACGGGCGTATAGTCCTGCATCTCGTCGACAAGCAGATGCTTCACCCCGGCATGGGGGTTCTCGACGCCTTCGGTCAGCATCCGGAGGTAGATCAGCGGAAAGACGTCGGCGTATTCAAGCCGGCCGCCCACGGGCTGGAACAGTTCCGGCCGGCCGATCCAGTCGAAGAATTCCCTGTAGGCCTTGCGCAGCGTGGTCCGCTTCACCATCCCGCGCGCAGCCTTTCGGATCACGGCGCGTTCCTCCTTGCGCAGCTCGACGTTGTACTGGGCCTCGAACTGCTCGATGACCGAGTTTCCCATGGCGACGATCCGTTCGGCCAGGTCCAGCTGCCCGAGCCGCCCCCAGGTCGTCTCGAAGACGAACCCCGGCAGGGGACGCTTGCGCACGACGATGTCTTCGGGGGCGAAGGACGTCTTTTCCAGATGCCGGGCATAGGCCTCGATCTGGCGCAGGAACTCGGGCGCCGCCTTCGCGCGGATCCGCTCCTTCATGGCCTGGTCGTCGCTGTCCAGCAGCCGCGCGGTCTGCTCGAAGAAGCTCTGGAACCGGATCTTCGGCCCGAGGATCTGCGCGGCAAGCGTTTCCATCCCGATCTCGGGCACGGTTTCCTCGCCAAGTTCCGGCAGGACGTTGCCGATATAGTCGGCAAAGACGCGGTTCGGCGAGATGATCAGGATATCGGCAGAACTGAGCGTGTCCTTGAACCGGTAAAGCAGAAAGGCGATCCGGTGCAGCGCGATCGAGGTCTTGCCCGACCCCGCGACGCCCTGGATGATCAGGGTATGCGCCTCGGCGTCGCGGATGATGGCGTTCTGGTCGCGCTGGATCGTGGCGACGATGTTCTTCATCCCGTCGTCCGAGGCGCGGGCCAACTCCTCCTGCAGCACGTCGTCGACGATGTTCACGCTGACATCCAGCATGAACTCCATCGCGCCGTCGCGGATGCGGAATTGCCGCTTCAGGGTCAGGTCGCCGGGGATTGTCCCCGACGGGGCCTCGTAGCGGGCCGGGCCCGTCTCGAAATCGTAGAACAGCGAAGATACCGGCGCGCGCCAGTCATAGACCCAGGGCTCCTGCGTGTCCTCGTCGCGAAAGTCGTGGATGCCGATGTAGTAGGAACCCGTCTCGTTCCGATCCTGCCGGCGGAAATCGAAGCGCCCGAAATACGGGGATTTCCTGAGCTTCGCGAGCTTCTTCGCCTGGGCGCGCAGCACGTCCGAGGACCGCATCATCTGGTCGATGGACTGGCGCATCGCGACCTTGTCGAGATGATCCATGTCGCGCCGCGCCTCCCACATGTGGTCGTGGGCCGCCTGGATGTCGCGCTGGTAGTCGGAAAGGCGTGCGCCGATCTGGCCGAGATTGACGTCGATCCGGGCAAGGCAATCCGTCAGACGCCGGGTCTCAAGATCCTTGTCGAGTGTCATGTCTGTAGCGTTTCGTCTTTCCTCGTTTCCTCATGCAGGCCTCGCGCGCGCATCCGCGCCCGCCAGGCGGAAGACAGCCATCTGGCTGGCGCCACCAAGGTCGGGGTGGTGGCCGGCGATATCGTCCACATCGACGTCGTATCCCGCCGCCTCGGCCGCGCGGCCGCACCATCTGCGAAACTTCGTCCGCCCCCATTCAAAGCGGTGCCCCGGATGCCGTCTGCGGTTCGGCGGCACGCCGAGCAGCGGGTTGAAGTCCGCGTTCGGCGTCGTGATCACCACCATGCGGGGGCGCATCCGGTGGAACACGGCCTGCTCCAGCTTTGACATGTGGCCGGGATCGAGATGCTCGATCGTCTCGACCAGGATGGCGCAATCGAAACCCGCAAGATCCGCCGGCGGCTCGATCATCGACGCCCAGCGGAGTTCGATGCGGCATGTGCGGCAGTTGTCCACGGCCAGTCTCTGCCGCAACCGATCCAGCGACGCGCGGCAGATGTCCACGCCGACAAGCTCCCGGTAGCGCGGGTCTTCCGCCAGCCGGACGAACAGGTCGCCGTCGCCACATCCAAGATCCAGCACGCGGGCCGCACCGCTTCGACACAGGATTGCCTCGACCGCTTCCAGCCGTTTCTCGTGCAGCCAGCTTGTCATGCCGACACCTCTGGCCGACGCATCAGGACGACGTCCTTGACCGGGCTCTCGCACGACCAGCCCCAGCCCCCGGCCAGGTGGCGGAAGGTATCCGCACGGTAGAACACGACATGGGTCGGGTCCTTGCGGTAGTGCCAGTCCCCGAACCGCGCATCGTCGGTCTGAAAGCACGTCATGATGGCCAGCCAGCCGCCCGGACGCACCAGGGCGCGCAGGCGCGCGAACTCCGTTGCCGGCTGGTGGAAATGTTCCGCCACCTCGGTGCAGGTGACGAAGTCATAGGCGCGCGCAAGGGGGGATCTGTCCGGCGCGAAGAAGGGGTCGTAAAGCAGGACCTCATGCCCTGCCTCGCGCAGCATCGCGGCCAGGGCGGGACCGGGGCCGCATCCGTAGTCCAGCCCGAGCGAGGCGCGCGGCAGGCGTTCGAGCAGGGGCTTCGCAAGCTTGGACAGAAACCGGCGATAGCGGGGATCGTCGGGTTCGTTTTCGTGGTTCAGGTAGTGTGCATGCTCCTCCTGGGCAGAGGGCAGTTGCGCGGGATCGAGAAACCGCATCTCGCAGGCCGGGCAGCAATGGTAGCTGCGCCCGTCGATGGTCATGAACGGATCGGCCGGCGCAGCGCAAAGCGGGCATTCGCGGGTCCCTGCCCCGCGCGCCGTCGGGGTGTTCCCGACGACAGGCTTCATGCCGTCCCTGCCCGCGCAAGATAAACCGTCTGCGTGAAGGGCTGGCCCGTCAGCGGATTGTCGAAGGTCACCGGCTCGGCCCAGGCTTCGGCAAAGACTGCGCCCAGCCGGTCCAGAAAACGCTCTTCCGCGGCCTCGTTCGACCATAGGCCGAAGATGCCGCCCGGCTTCAGATGCCGCGCCAGCGCGCGCAGCCCGTCGACCTGGTAGAAGCTGTCGCTGCGCTGGTCGAGCAGGTGGTCCGGGGCATGGTCGATATCCGCGAGGATCGCGTCGAAGCGCCGCCCCGGCCGATCCGGATCGAACCCCTCGCCCTGGGCGCCGGCAAAGAAATCCCCCTCCACCAGCCGGCACCGCGGGTCGTCGGCAAGCATCGTTCCAAGGGGAAGAATGCCGGTTTCGTGCCACTCGATCACGGGCGCGAGGTATTCGACCACCAGCAGGTTCGCGACCCGCGTGTCGGCCAGAACGGCCTCGGCGGTATAGCCTAGCCCGAGCCCGCCCACCACGACGTCGATCGCATCGCCCGCGCAGGCCTCGACACCCACCCGCCCGAGCGCAACCTCGGACGCGGTGAAATGGCTCGACATCAGGAACCGCTGGCCGAGCATGATTTCCCAGACGTCCACGCCCAGCCGCAGATCGCGGCGGCGGCGCAGGCTGAGTGCGCCGATCGGGGTCGGGCAGTAATCGAGTTCTTCGAACAAATGGCTCATGTCATTGGCCGGCGCGGATCGCACGGCCGCCTTTCTGTCTGTCTTTCAGGATGCTTCCTTATCGGCCGGATCTCGTCAAAGCTCAATCCTCGCGTTCCGCCCCAGTTCGGTGCGGGCATGGCGCGCCGGGATCGACATGCAATCCCCCCGCGCAAGCCCATCGAGCGACCAGGGCCCGATACGCCACCGCACGAGCCGTAGCGTCGGGCAACCGATCGCAGCCGTCATCCGCCGCACCTGGCGGTTGCGCCCCTCGCGCAAGGTCAGGCGCAGCCAGCAATCGGGCACGCTCTTGCGGAACCGGACCGGGGGATCACGCGGCCACAGGTCGGGCGCGCAGATGCGCTCGACCGCGGCCGGGCGGGTCAGGCCGTCCTTCAGCCTGATGCCGCCGCGAAGCGGCTCCAGGTCGTCCTCGGATGGGTCGCCTTCGACCTGAACCAGGTAGGTCTTCGGAAGCTTGAAGCGCGGCTCGGCGATCCGCGCCTGTAGCGGGCCGTCGTCGGTCAGCAGAAGCAGCCCCTCGCTGTCCTTGTCGAGACGCCCCGCCGGATACACCCCGGGGCAGTCGATCCATCCGCCGAGAGTGTCCTTCCGATCCGGCGATGCGCCCGCGCTGAACTGCGACACCACGCCGAACGGCTTGTTGAAAAGGATCAGCCGCGAACCTCCGGGGCGCGCCCCGGATCGACTGCCCCGCATCAGGTTCTGCCCCCGGGCCGCTGGTTGCGGATCGGGGCGACAAGCTTCTCGATCTCTTCGTCGGTTTTCCCGCGCAGATCGGGCACCAGGTTGCGAAAGTCGGTGGGCGAGGCATCGGGGCGCGCGATCAGGACCCTTTCGATCAGGTTCTTCAATTGCTGTTTCACAGGTGGCCTCATCGGATCGTGGGATGCGGGGATGGCGGATGCGGGCGGAGGCAACGGCATTCCGTCGCCTCACGCCGCTTGATCGGTCTCGCCTTCCGGCGCTGCATCGGCGATCGCGACCTGCGCCGTGATCATCGCACCCGCCACCGAGCAGGCATTCTCCAGCGCGGTCCGCACGACCTTGACCGGGTCGATGATGCCACGCTCGAGCAGATCGTCGTAATCGCCCCGCGCGGCGTCGAACCCCCAGGCTTCCGTATCGGCATCGCGCACCTTCCCGATCACGAAGGTCCCGTCGAACCCCGCATTGTCCGCGATCCGGATCAGCGGCGCGTTCAACGCCCTGCGAACAAGCGCGACGCCCGCCTTCTCGTCCGCGTTCTCGCCGCCTGGATCGTCCAGAACCCGGCCAGCGCGCACCAGGGCGACCCCGCCGCCGACGGTGATCCCCTCCTCAACGGCAGCGCGGGTGGCGTTCAGGGCATCTTCGACACGATCCCGCCGCTCGCGCAGCTCGGATTCCGTGGTGCCGCCCACGCGAAGGATCGCGACACCGCCGGCCAGCTTGGCCAGACGCTCGCGAAGCGCCTCGCGCGCGCGCCCGGACGCGGCGACGTCCGCCTCTCGCCGCAACCGGGCGATGCGCGCCCGGATATCGTCCGCATCGCCGGCACCGCCGACCAGCGTGGTGCGCTCGCGCGTGATCTCGACACGGGCGGCGCGGCCCAGCGTCTCAATCCCGGCCGCATCCAGCGTCATCCCCAGATCGCGGCTCACGACGCGCCCGCCCGTGACGATGGCGATATCCTCCAGCATGGCCTTGCGGCGGTCGCCGAAACCGGGCGCCTTGACCGCCGCAACCTTCAGCCCGCCCCGCAGCCTGTTCACGACCAGCGTGGACAGCGCCTCGCCCTCCACATCGTCGGCGACGATAAGCAGCGGGCGCGCGGACCGGTTCACCGCCTCGAGGATGGGAACGAGCGGCTGGAGCGACGACAGCTTGCCGTCGTGAAGCAGGATGAATGCATCCTCGAATGTGACCGTCGACCGCTCGGGGTCGGTCACGAAATGCGGGCTGAGATAACCGTTGTCGAAACGCAGGCCCTCGACCAGCTCGGTGACGGTGGCAAGCCCGGGGTTTTCCTGCACCGTGATGACGCCGTCGCGTCCGACCCGTTCCATCGCTTCGGCGATCTGCGTGCCGATCCCGGCCTCGCCATTCGCGGACACGGTGCCGACATGCGCGATGTCCTCCTGCCCGGTCACCGGACGCGCAGCCCCCCGAAGCGCCGCCACGACCGCGGCGGCGGCCCGGTCGATGCCGCGCTTGACGTCCATCGGGTTCGCGCCGCCGGCGACCAGCTTCACGCCTTCATGGGCGATGGCCTGCGCCAGTACGGTTGCGGTGCTGGTGCCGTCGCCGGCCTCGCTGTTGGTGCGGGCGGCGACTTCCCTGACCATCTGCGCGCCCATGTTCTCGAAGCGGTCTTCAATCTCGAAGCTGCGTGCGACCGTGTCACCGTCCTTGGTGATGTGCGGCGTCGCGGAGCCGTTCTCGAGGGCGACGTTCCGTCCCCTGGGGCCAAGCGTCACGCCGACGGCCCGGGCCAACAGATCGACACCGGCCAGCATGCGGTTGCGCGCCTCGATGTCGAATGAAAATTCCTTCGCTGTCATGCCGAACTCCTTTCCGTGTTTCGGATAGGCGGCAAGCAGAACCTGGCAATACTCGATCGGGTGTCTGGACCCCTCCAGTGTCGACTTGCAGCAATCGTGCGACGGCCAGACGCGGGCAAGCTGTAGACGCAACGTTTCCCGCGCGGGCCGTTCGATGGTGCGGACCTGCTCCGTCCGTCAGGTCCATCATGGTCTTGCCGGGGCTAACTAGTCGGCCCGCTCGCACAGGTCAACCGCCGGGCACATGCGCCGGGATCAGCGCGCCCTCGTCCACTTCCGGACAGGCAACGCGAATCAACCCTGTCCCCGGCACGGGCCATCTGACGCGTGCCGCCCCGCGCCGGCGCCGTTCGCCCCCCTGCCCTGCCCAAGACACGGACGCGGCGGGTATGCCCGAATTTCGTGCAAAAATAAAAAATCTATTACATCTTTACAGGAATGAAAAATCTGTTTCAATGTCGCCAGGAAAACCCGGAGGCCAGATGACCCAGATCGACATCACGCATGTTCGCAACCAGTTTCCCGCGCTGCGCGACAGCGAAGCGCTGCTCGACAATGCTGGTGGCTCGCAGGTGGCAAAGCCGGTTGCCGACCGGATCAACGAGTTCCTGTTCTCGACCAATGTCCAGCTCGGCGCGACCTATGCAGCCTCTGCCGCGGCTTCGGCCAAGGTCGCCGAGGGGCGCGCCGCTCTTGCCACCCTGATGAACGCGGACCGCCCCGAAGAGATCGTGATGGGCGCCACCGCCACCCAGCTTTTCGATCAGCTGGCCCGCGCGCTGGTCCAGAAATGGCAGCCCGGGGACGAGGTCGTCGTCACCAATTTCGACCACGAGGCGAATATCGGCCCGTGGCGCCGGCTCGCCGATCAGGGGATCGTCGTGAAGACCTGGGAACTGCCCGAGGGCAGCCACCGGCCCGGCCCCGAAAGCCTTGCGCCGCTGCTGGGGCCCAGGACCCGGCTGGTCGCCATGACGCATTGTTCCAACATCTTCGGCAGCATCAACGACGTGCGGGCGGTCGCCGATCTCGTGCACGAAAAGGGCGCGATGCTCTGCGTGGACGGCGTGGCCTACGCGCCGCACCGGGCCATCGACGTAAAGGCGCTGGACGCGGATTTCTACGGGTTCTCGGTCTACAAGACCTACGGGCCGCACCATGCCGCGCTGTATGGCAAGTACGACCTGCTGCTGAACCACGCGGGAAACATCAACCACTACTTCTACGGCGAGGACAAGGTTCCCAACAAGCTTGAGCCGGGCAACCCCAACTACGAACTCGCCTATTCCTGCTGCGGCGTGATCGACTACCTGGAGGGCCTGGCGGCGGCGCATGGCGTGAACGCCAAGGGCCGCGCCGCGGTCGAGGCGGCATACGACATCATTGCCGATCACGAGGCGGTCCTGGCCGAACGCCTGTTGTCCTATCTGCGCGGGCGTGACGACGTGACCATCGTCGGCGATCCGTCATCCGATCGTGACGCGCGCGTGCCGACGGTCTCTTTCGTCATCGCGGGGCGCAATTCCCGCGATGTGGTCGAAGCGGTCGATCCCTCGGGCATCGGCATCCGCTTCGGCGACTTCCATTCCAGGCGCCTCGTCGAAGCGCTGGATCTGGGCGACCCCGACGGGGTCATCCGTGTCTCTGCCGTGCACTACAACACGCTGGACGAAATCGACCGTCTCATCGAGCGGCTCGAAAGCCTGCGCAGACAGGCAGCCTGACTGAAACGACCCCACAACCAACAAGGGAACATCCGATGAAACATACTTCTCTTCTGAGCACGGTCGCCGTGATGACCGTCATCGCATGCGGCGCGGTTTCCGCGCAGACGATCGATGAGGTGCGTCAGCGCGGCCATCTGAACTGCGGTGTGTCGCCCGGCGTGAGCGGCTTCTCGAACCCGGACGACAACGGCAACTGGGCCGGCTTCGACGTCGAGGTGTGCCGCGCCGTTGCCGCCGCCGTGCTCGAGGATGCGGACGCCGTGCGCTACACGCCGCTGTCGAACACCGAACGCTTCACCGCGCTTCAGTCGGGCGAGATCGACATGCTTTCGCGCACCACGACCCGGACGCTGAACCGCGACACCGCGCTGGGTCTGAATTTCGCCCCGGTTATGTTCTACGACGGCCAGGGCTTCATGGTGCGCGAAGCCATGGGCGTCTCCAGCGTGATGGAACTCGACGGCGCGACGGTCTGCGTTTCGGCCGGATCCACCACCGAACTGAACCTTGCCGACTATTTCGAGGCCAACGGCCTGAGCTACCAGCCCGTGCGCTTCGATCGTGCCGACGAGGTTCTGGCGGCCTATGATGCGGGGCGTTGCGACGTCTACACCTCCGACCGTTCGGGGCTTGCCGCGCGGCGGCTGGTCATGAACGACCCGTCCGAGCACGTCATGCTGCCCGAAACCATCTCGAAGGAGCCGCTGGCCCCGGCCGTGCGCCACGGCGACGACCAGTGGTTCGATATCGTGACCTGGACCGTTTACGCCCTGATCCAGGCCGAAGAGTTCGGCATCACGCAGGCGAATGTCGACGAGATGGCCGCGTCCGAGGATCCCAACATCTCGCGCATGCTGGGCGGCGAGGGTTCTCCCGTCGGCGAATGGGTCGGCCTGGACAACAACTGGGTCTACCGCGCCATCGCGGCGGTCGGCAATTACGGCGAGATCTTCGATCGCCATGTCGGCCCCGAGACACCGCTGCAGATCGAGCGTGGCATGAACGCCCTCTACGCGGATGGCGGGCTGCACTACGCGATGCCGTTCAAGTGACCTGAGCTCTCTCCCCCCGCGGCGCCAGGCGCCGCGGGGGGAACCCCCAACGCCTTTCCGAATGCCCGTCCGGAGCCTTCCGACAGAGGAGTCCTCCCGTGCCAGTTTCGCGCGATCCCGACCCCATGCAGCCCCCCCGCCAGCCTTTCTGGACCCGCTCCCGCATCCGTTCGGCGATCATCCAGGTGGGCTTCGTGGCGCTTCTGGCCTTTTTCGTGCATTTCCTGCTGTCGAACACGATGACGAACCTTGCCCGGCAGGGCATCGCGTCCGGCTTCGGCTTTCTCGAGAACCGGGCCGGCTTCGACATCGCGATCAGCTTTCTCGATTTCGGCCGCAACGACACCTACATGCGCGCCTTCTGGACGGCGGTCGTGAACACGCTGGTGCTGTCGGTGCTTGGCATCGCGCTCGCCACGGTGATCGGCTTCATGATCGGGCTGGCGCGCGTGTCGCCCAACTGGCTGATATCGCGCCTGGCGGCGGTCTACATCGAGACGTTCCGCAACATTCCGCTGCTGTTGCAGCTGTTCTTCTGGTATTTCGCCATCCTGCGGCCGCTGCCGGGGCCGCGTGACAGCCTCGATCTTGCGGGCATCGTGTTCCTGAGCAACCGGGGCTTGTACCTGCCCAAGCCATTGCTCGACGCCGGCGCGCAGCTGGGCCTCGCGGCCCTCGGCCTCGGGCTTGTCATCGCGCTGGTGATGGCCAGGCGCGCGCGGCGGTACCGGGCGGCCACGGGCCAGCCCCGGCGCGTGGCGCACTGGTGGTTCCTGGGCCTCGTGGTGCTTCCCTCGTCGGTCTGGCTGGCCACCGGCGCCCGGCTGGACATGTCGATGCCCGAATTGCAGGGCTTCAACTTCCGCGGCGGCATGGTGGTCCTGCCCGAGATGCTGGCAGCCATTCTCGGCCTGTCGATCTATATCGCCGCCGCCGTGGGAGAGATCGTGCGCGCGGGCATCCAGGGCATCGACCACGGCCAGACCGAGGCGGCGCAGGCGATGGGTCATACGCGGGGACAGATCATGCGCTATGTCGTGATCCCGCAGGCCATGCGGATCATCATCCCGCCGCTGACCACGCAATACCAGTCGCTGGCCAAGAACACCTCTCTGGCGTCGGCCATCGCCTTTCCGGAAATCATCTCGATCATCGCCGGCACCACGATGACCCAGACGGGACAGGCCGTGGAAACCATCGCACTGGCCATGCTTTTCTACCTGACCGTGAGCCTTTTCATCGCGGCGGTGATGAACTTCTTCAACTGGCGCGTCACGCGGCTCTCGTTCTGAGGATCCAATGGCCGAAGCAACACGACCCATCCCGACCAACGCCCCCCGCGCCGTTGCCGGCCCGCTTGACTGGGTCCGGCGCAACCTGTTCCCCGACTGGCGGCAGGGGCTGCTGACCATCGTGGTGTCATGGCTCCTGCTGCGCGCTGTGCCGCCGCTTTTCGACTGGCTGATCCTCGAAGCGGCATGGACCGGAACGCGCGAGGATTGCGTCGCGGCGGGCGGTGCCTGCTGGGCCTTCGTCGGGGCGCGCTGGGGCCAGTTCATCTACGGTTTCTATCCGCCCGAACACCGCTGGCGCGTGGACCTCACCATGCTTGCGCTCGTGGCGTCGATCGCCGTCCTGTTCCTGCCACGGGTGGCCCACAAGGGATGGATCATCACCGGCGCCTTCCTGGTCCTGCCCGTGGTCGCCTATGTGCTGCTGCATGGCGGGCTGCTCGGCCTCGAGGTGGTGCCGACGGACCGCTGGGGCGGCTTCATGCTGACGCTCGTGGTTGCGGTCGCGGGCATGATGGGGGCGCTGCCGCTGGGCATACTGCTGGCCCTGGGCCGGCGATCGAAGATGCCCGCGATCCGCATATTCTGCGTCTCCTTCATCGAGATCTTTCGCGCGGTCCCGCTGATCACCGTGCTTTTCATGGCCTCGGTCATGCTGCCGCTGTTCCTGCCGCAGGGGTTCGCGATGGACAAGCTGCTGCGCGCCCTGCTCGGGGTGGCCCTGTTCAACGCCGCGCTGATGGCCGAGGTGGTCCGCGGCGGGCTTCAGGCCATCCCGCGCGGCCAGTTCGAAGCCGCCACGGCCGCGGGAATGGGCTACTGGAAGATGATGGTCTTCATCATCCTGCCGCAGGCGCTGCGCACGGTCATTCCCGGGCTGGTGAACACCTATGTCGCGATCATCAAGGACACCACGCTGGTTCTGATCATCGGGCTGTTCGACCTGCTGGGTATCGTGCAGGCGGGCATATCGTCCAGCGCCTGGCTTGCGCCTTCGGTCACGACCACGGGCTATGTTTTCGCGGGGCTTGGCTTCTGGCTGCTCTGTTTCGGCCTGTCGCGCTATTCCATGCATCTCGAACGCAAGCTGAACACCGGGCGCCGAAGATGAACGCACGGCCTCACCTTCCCCAACTCCAGCCGAATGGGCATGAAACCATGAGCCAAGCCGAGGACATCATCCGGATCGACCAACTCAACAAGTGGTATGGCGACTTCCATGCGCTGCGAAACATCAATCTCAGCGTGAAGCCCGGTGAAAAGATCGTCATCTGCGGCCCGTCGGGATCGGGCAAGTCCACGCTGATCCGCTGCATCAACCAGCTTGAGACCCACCAGATGGGCCGCATCGAGATCGAGGGACAGGAAATCCACGCCGAGATGAAGAACATCGAGGCCCTTCGCGCGCGGATCGGGATGGTGTTCCAGAGCTTCAACCTCTACCCGCACCTGTCGGTGCTCGACAATCTGACGCTTGCCCAGATCTGGGTGCACCGTGTCCCCCGCAAGGAAGCAGAGGAACGCGCGCACCACTATCTGGCGCGGGTCCACATTCCGGATCAGGCGCAGAAGTTCCCCGGCCAGCTTTCGGGCGGCCAGCAGCAACGTGTCGCCATCGCCCGGGCGCTGTGCACGAAACCGCAGATCATGCTGTTCGACGAACCGACATCGGCGCTCGATCCCGAGATGATCAAGGAGGTGCTGGACGTGATGATCGAACTCGCCCATGAAGGCATGACGATGGTCTGCGTCACCCACGAGATGGGCTTCGCGCGCAAGGTCGGGAACCGCATCATCTTCATGGATGCCGGCGCGATCGTCGAAGAGGCCACCCCCGAGGAGTTTTTCCGCAATCCCCAGACCGAGCGCGGTAGAACCTTCCTGTCCCAGGTACTGGAGCATTGATGCAGCAGGGTTCACGCCGCGCCGGCAGCGCCCGTCCGGAGCAATCGGAATGACTGTCAGCCCGCACAACACCGGGTCCATGAAGAAGCCTCGCACGACCGAGGAATTCAGGGACCGCCTTGTCGGTGAGCGTCATCTCTTCACCAACAGGATGCTCGAGGCCGGCGCCTGGGTGCTGGACAACCAGAGGGTCGTGGCGCTGGAAACGCTTGCGGTGATGGCCAAGACCTCGCAGCTCAACCCGTCGATCTTCGTCCGGCTGGCAAAGGCGATGGGGTTCGACGGCTTTTCCGACATGCAGCGGCTGTTCCGGGAACCGCTTCACAACGCCTACCCCGCCTCGCTGTCGGAACGCATCTCGCACAGCCAGGGGAACGAGCTGGTCGCCGACCCGTCCGACATCACCGCCATGGGACAGTCCTTCTGCCGCGCCAACAGCGCGTCGCTGGCGCATCTGGGCAGCCGGCTTGCGGAATTGCCACTCGACGAGGCGATGGAGATCATTCTCGCCGCGCGCACCGTGCATGTGATCGGCCTGGACCGCTCGTTTCCCGTGGCGTCCTATCTTTCCTACGCCCTGCGGCGCGCGCGCTGCCAGGCAATCCAGATCAGCGGCACCGGCAGCACGCCCGGCGACCAGATCGACGTGATGCAGCCTGGCGACCTGCTGATTTCCATAAGTTTCCCGCCCTATGCGCTTGCGACCATAGAGGCGACGGCCCAAGCCCGCGCGGCGAACATCCCGGTGCTTGCGATCACCGACACGCCGGTCAGCCCGATTACCGAAGCGGCCGCGCTGGTCCTGTCCGTGGACGATGCGGAACTGCACGGCTTCCGGTCCCTGACCGCCGTGATGAGCCTCGTGCAGACGCTGGCCATCGGGCTGGCCTACCGGCGCAGCGGCGCCGGGGAACTCGATCTCGATCTCATCAACGCCTAAGGAACACTCTGCCCATGTCCCATGATCTTGTCATCGCGAACGGAACCGTCGCCACGGCCTCTGACACGTTCCGGGCCGATATCGGTATCCGCGACGGCAGGATCGCGCAGATCGGTGGCGACATGGGACAGGCAGGACGCGTGATCGACGCGACCGGCCGCTACGTCCTGCCGGGCGGGATCGACAGCCATGTCCATATCGCGCAGCCTTCGGGTCCCGGGATCGAGATGGCCGATGATTTCGACAGCGCCACCCGCTCGGCCGCCTTCGGGGGCAACACCATGGTTATGCCCTTCTGCCTGCAGGAACGCGGGCAGTCGCTGACGGCGGCGTTCCGCGACTATCTCGCCCTGTGCGAGAACAGCGCCCATGTCGACCTTGGCTTTCACCTGATCGTAACCGATCCGACGCCGGTCGTGCTTGGCCAGGAACTTCCCTCGCTGATCGAACAGGGGCATACATCGGTCAAGGTATTCATGACCTACGAGGCGTTGCGGATGGACGACGCCGGCATCCTGTCCACCATGGACGTCGCCCGGCGTCACGGCGCCAAGGTGCTGGTCCATTGCGAGAACGAGGATGTGATCGCCTTCCTCGCCCGCCGCGCGGACGAGGCCGGCAATCGCGACCCGCGGGCCCATGCCACGACCCGACCCGTCGCCGCCGAGCGCGAGGCGACGCACCGCGCGCTGACGCTTGCGGAAGTGGTGGATGTCCCGATTGTCATCGTGCACGTCTCAAACGGGGCGGCCATGGAAGAGATCGCCCGGGCCAGGATGCGCGGTGTCAACATCACCGCCGAGACTTGTCCGCAGTACCTGATGCTCGAAGCGCAGGATCTGTCGCGGGAAAACTGGGAAGGCGCCAAATACGTCTGCTCTCCGCCGCCGCGCGATCGAACCGAGCAGGAAAACTGCTGGCGGGGCCTGGAAAACGGGTTGTTCGACCTGTTCTCGTCGGATCACTGCCCGTTCCGCTATGCCAGCGACAGGGGCAAGCGCAATCCGGACGGCCTGCGCAGCTTCCGTCACATCCCGAACGGCATTCCGGGGGTAGAGACGCGGCTGCCGATCCTGTTCTCGGAAGGCGTGATGAAAGGACGGATCGACCTTCAGCGTTTCGTCGCGCTGACGGCCACGAACCATGCCCGGGCCTATGGTCTCTATCCGCGCAAGGGGACGATCGCGATCGGATCCGACGCCGACATAGCGATCTGGAACCCGGAAACGCGCCGCACGATACGCCACGCGGATCTGCACGACGGCGCCGACTATACGCCCTACGAAGGGATGGAGGTGCAGGGCTGGCCCGAAACCCTGATCCTGCGGGGGCGGCCGGTGATCGAGTCCGGTCGGATGACGGCCAAGGCGCAGGGCACGGTGATCCACAGGCGTCCCGGCGGCGCCGGGCTCTGACACCCGGCAAGGCCGGTCATCGTGCGACACGCCGCCTGCTGAACTTCACTAAGATGGGGCCAGCCATGCGCCCGGGGTGTTTCGGTCATTGCAGGATCAGCGGCACCGTATCGCGGCTGTCCCGGTGCCTCGGGGAGTCGATTGCCCCCTCTCGCGCGGGGAACGGCGCCACGTCGTCAGGGACGGCGTCAGGATCCTCGATGGTGTCCTTCCCCTCGTCACGCCTTGACCCGCCTCCCGTGCGGATTTCAGTTCCGGGCCTGTTTGTGACACACTGGCCCTGCAAACAGGAGGAGGGAAAACAATGGACCGCGACGCATATGTCGAGAAGATGAAGGCCAGGCTGGAAGAGTGGAACGCCGAGATCGACAAGCTCCAGGCGCAGGCCAGGGCTGCCGAGGCCGAGACCAAGGCCAATTTCGAAAAGCAGCTCGTGGAAATGCGCAAGCAGCGCGACGAGGCCCAGGCCAAGATGAAGGAAGCGCAGGCCGCCAGCGATGCCGCCTGGGACGACATGCGCAAGGGCATGGAAAGCGCCTGGGAAAACATCTCGAACTCGTTCCAGAAAGCCTGGAAACGGTTCCGCTAGCCGCGTCCCGCATGACGTGAGCCCACTCCGGACGCAGGCCGGGCGCCCGGAAAGGCGGATGATGGCCATCGGCGGCCCTGGCGCCGGCGATGAAGGCGCATCCGTCGAACCCCTGCACCGCGCGGGTTTCGTTCGGCGCCCGATCGCCGGATCCCGACCCGCTGATCTTTCGACCCGCTCATCTTTCTAGGGCCGATCATCACGGGGTCGTTCAGGGTGCGCCCGGCATCCCGCATCATCCCTGCCAGAACTGGTGTCCGGCGCGACCGCCGGACCCGGGCATCCGGAAGCCCGGCCCATGACTATCCGCAGCGGTCATCGGGGGCGCCAGCCACGGGGTCGGGCCCGCGCGGCGATTCCCGATCCGGCAGATGCGTGCACGAAATCTGCACGCTCTGTCACGAATACTGCAAAATTCGGCACCGTTCGCTGAAACGCGCTCGAAACGCGGGCGCGACAGTTCCCTTGCGAAACGGACATCGATCTGCCGAACGGGCGGTGGCGCCACTCCGGCAGGAGGTCCCCAACGGGAGGGTTTTCGGATGGCCTACATCCACTCTGACGAAGTTCACGCGGCTGCTCTGGCCAGTCGGTCGGCAGCTTCCTTGCGGGCGCGCCTTGCCACAGCGACAGCGGCCCTTTCCCGGCGTGTCCGCACGATCGATCGTCGCGATGCGGTGCGGCTCGCGATCGGGACCGCGATCCACTACGCGCTCGGCATCGGCTTCGCGATCTGGGTCATCCAGTTTGTCAATGGAAACATGAACATCATGAACTGAGCGGCCCTGCTGGCCCCTTGCATGAGCGGGCCGCGTCCTTTTGCGGATGCGGCCCGCCCGGTCACCGCCAACCCGCTGCGGCGGTGCTTTCGACCCGGCAGTATTGCGCCAATTCGACGGCCACTTGCAACGAAGTGTTGACAGTCGACGATCTTCCTGAAACCGTGGCGAGTGGTATTAGGGGGTAGCTCAGTCATTGGCGGCCAAGGCACATCCGGTGCCCGGCGCTTCGTATTCCGTCAAGAGTGGATTGCCGTGTCTGACAGGCCCAGGATACTTGCCTTCGACGACGAAGTGCAGATTACGACGCTGCTGAGGGATACCCTCAGCCTGGACGGCGCAGAGGTGCTCGTGGCCAACACCGCCGCGGAGTTTCACCGCCTCCACGGCTCGAGCCCGGTCGACATCTACATCCTCGACCTGATCACGCCGGACGGGAACGGGCTGAACCTGGTGCGCGAGCTGCGCACCCGCGAGGACGCCGGCATCATCATCCTGACCGGCCAGAGCAGCGAGGTGGATGTCGTGCTCGGGCTGGAGCTTGGCGCCGACGACTACATCCCCAAGCCGTTTCGCCCCCGCGAACTGCGCGCGCGTGTCGCGAGCGTCTATCGCCGTGTCGCCGGCAAGCGCGCGGAACAGTCCGCGCCACAGGCGACAGAACCGGCTCTTCCCGACGCGCCCGGCGACAGCATCAACCTGGGCGACTGGTCGATCGATGTCGCCGCGCGCAAGGTCCGCCACGCGGCTGGCGAAAGGCTGGAGCTGACCACGTCGGAATTCGACGTGCTCGTCTATCTCGCCCGCAACGCCGGGCGGGTCGTGACCCGCAACCAGATCATCGACGCCATCCGCAGCGAGAACTGGGCCGCCTATGACCGGCTGATCGACGGGTTCGTGTCGCGGATCCGGCGCAAGATGCTGGTCATCGATCCGGACCGTCCGCTGATCCGGACGATCCGGGGCGTGGGTTACTGCCTGTCGCTGGACCCTGACTGACCGGCCGCCTGCGGCCAGATCGCCAGCGCCTCGACCAGCGGCTCTATCGCGGCGATGTCCCCGGTTCCGCGGACCTGCACCTGCACGCCGCTCCGCATCTGAAGCGACAGCGCAACGTCGCCGGGACCGCTGCGATCCTCGAAGATGCGTCCCGACACGATCCGTACCGGCCCCGACGGCGGGGCCCAGGCGGCATCCCGCGGCAGGCGCGACAGCGCGATGAGAAAGCGGCCGCGCGGTCCCTCGTACAATGCTGCCGCGGCATCGACGGGCGCCGGGGCGCCGGCGTCCGCAAGCGAGGGGAACCCGTTCGCCACCGCCGAGACCGCCTCCAGGCCGACATAATCCGTGCGCCGCCACTGGCCGAAGGCGCTGGGCATCGCAAAGATCATCTGCTCTCCGGTGGTGTAGGCGGACAGGTGGTCCTGGCGGACGCCTGCCGATGCGCTTCCCGTGTCGGTCTGCCTGAGGATGCCGAGCAGCGTTCCACCCAGCACGACCAGGCCCAGGCTCAGCAGAAGCACCGGCACCTGCCGCGCGCCGGGGTCTGCGCGCCGTGTCATCGTGTTGCTCGCCATCGGTGTCTCTCCCTCTGCTGGTCTCGGTCCGGGACCGGACGGGTTGCGCGCCGCCGGGGCGCGGGCGTTTCAGTTCACGATGCGGAAATAGTCGGCCATGTAGGGCGGGTCGTCGGGATGCGGGCACAGCGCGAAGCCGCCGCTGGCGGTCATCTTGGCCTTGCCCAGCGCCTGGATGGCGATGCCGGTGATGCCTTCGGGTGCGGCCGCGATCTGCACCTCTCCGCGCGCGACGATCTGCGCCTCGTGGAAATAGGCGGTCGAGGGGAAGCTCACGCTGCCCATGCTCATCAGCACCACGCCGCCCCCCGGGGCACAGCCGTCCGGCCGCCCGATGGTGGCCCCGGAATTCCCGCTGATGCTGGAGGAACCGGAGTTCGAGGTGATGATGATGGAATCGGCGATCAGCGCGCCGGACGAGATCTGCACCGCGCAATTGGTCACGATCACCGTGTACTCGACCACGTCGCCGGACTCGATCTTGATCATCTTGTTCGACGAAGAGTCCGCAAGGCTGTCGCCTATCTTGCCGCAGGCGACGATATGGACGTTGTTCGTTCCCAGATAGGTCGCGTCGAAATTCCGCTGCTCGACGTTCTTCACAAGTCCGAAGCCGTTCGCGATGTAGTCGGGCTGGTCGGGCGAGCGGATGTCCTGCAGCGACGTGAACAGCCGTTCCACCTGGTTGACCATGCGCGGAAACATCGTCGTCGTGGAAAGCGCCTCGCTCAGGCCGACATTCGACGTCCACCCCCCCATGGGCAGGCTGAGCATCGAGAAGTCCGGCATCGAGACGCTGACACCTTCCTCAAAGGTGTTCCCGCTGCTCATGGCGACACCCATTTCCCCATGCAGGCAGAAAGGCGGCCGCAGCAGGTTGTTCGACGTGATCTCGGCCGTCTCTGCGCTGATGATCCCGTCGCGGGTGCAGCGCGGCAGGAACTTCTGGGAAATCGCGCTGGCCCCCACATCCCACTGGTCCAGCACCCCGAGCTTCAGCAGAAGCGTGGGGACGGCGTTCGACCCGGCGCCGGTCCGCAGCGCCCTGACCCGCACCGCGTCCGGAAACTCTGTATCCGGCGTGAAGCTGCGTGACGCATGGTCCCAGGTTCCGATATCCACATTCTCCGCGGTGACCACATCGCCATAGACCGCGGGATCCAGGTGCAGCTCTGCGATGCGCACCGCCTCGGCGACCATTTCCGCCCTGCGCTCGGTCGTCAGCGGGCGGGCCGGCGGCGGCAGCTTCAGCGCGGCCGCATGCGCCGCCGCATCGGCCACGGCCTGAAGCATGGCGCGATTGCGCCAGGCGTTCGTCGTGTCGACGGCAAGCCCCCCGATCACCAGCAGCAGCACCGCCCAGATCAGCCCCAGCGGCGTCGAGAACCCGCCAGTGTCGCGTGCAAACCTGCGAAGCCCGCTTCCCATGCGCATATCAGGCCGGCTCCTGCATCATGATCGCGCGCGCGGTCAGCCGGCTGCTGCCGGCCAGGCCCAGCATGTTGAACAGCGTCACATCCGCCATCGGCAGCTCGATCTGGACCCAGACCTGCGGGCCGACATCATGCGCGGACACCGTCGGATCGGCGCCCATGATCCGGGCCGAACTTTCTGCGTAGGTGACGGCCTCGGCGGCGTTCAGGCTGCGCAACGAGATCTGGCGCACGGTGTCGCGCGCCACGTCCCACATGCGCGAATGCGCAAGCATGCTGAGCGAGACATCGAGCACGAAGGCCAGGATCAGCATGAAGGCCGGCAGCCAGATCACGAACTCGATCGCTGCCGCGCCGTTCTCGTCACGCACAAATCGCCGGGAACGCAGTTTCATTTCCGCACCTCGAAACAGCATTGGAGCCTGGCCGCGTCACATTCCTGAGGCTGGCCGTGGCGCGGCAGATGCACATTGCGCCGCCCCTTCGCCCGGCGTTTGCCTGCTTTGTGCAGCAAGTTGCAGATCGCGTGACAAGTTGCGCGGCGAAGGCCGCCATATCGCTGACATCGAAGCGCCGGCATCACCACGAGAAGATCACTTTTCGCCCCGCGCGGGTCGCAGTTCTGCCGCATCTGTATCGTTGTGTCGCAGAAATGCGGGCCGGCACGATGTGTGATGTTTTTCGGACCGGTCTCGCGAACGGGGGATGCAGATGGTGGTCTGGCACAGACCGGCGCCGCGTTTTGGCAGCGCTCGGCCGGGGGCTTGGATTTGCGGGCGTACCCTGCGGGGTGCGCTCATGATCGCGGCGATCGCCTGCGGGAGCACCGCTTCGGCGGCCCCCCTGCGCATCCTCGGCGCCATGCATTGCGCGGATGCGCCCACGACCGTGGCCTGGGAAACAGGGCTTCTTCAGGCGACCGGGCTCGATATCCGCCTGTCGCGCAACGCCACCGGCCGCGAGAACCTGGAAGCCCTGCGCGAAGGCCGGGCCGAATTCGCCCTGATGCCGATGACGCCCTTCGTGATCGACCTTCTGTCGGACACCACGCCCGGGGGCGCGGAGGATCCCGTCATCCTGGCCAACATCGCCCACGCGACCGACATCGAGGCGCTGGTCACGCTTCGGCCGCGCCACGACCGGCCGGGCGCGTTTCCCGAAGGGGGCAAGATCGGCTTTCCCGGCGGGACCATGGCCGAGTTCATCTGGTCGCTATGGTCCGAAGGATTGCGCGCGTCCGGCGCGGGCCCGACGCCCGAGAACGTGGCGCCGCCCGATATAGGCGACGCGCTCGAAGCCGGGCGGATCGATGCCGCGATCGTCTGGGAGCCCTGGCTCGAGGGGCTCAGGCATAGGTTCGGGGACCGGCTGGTCATTCTGGATCCCCCGACAAGGGGCCATGCCACGCGGTGGCTTCTGGTGACGCGCCGCGATATCGCGCAGACCCGCGCGAAGGATGCCGCAGCGGTTCTCGACGCCTATCGGGCGGCGGTTCGCCTGATGGACAGCGACCGGCCCGCGGCCGAGGCGGCGATGTCCAGATGGATGCCGTTCTCCGACAGCCATATCGAGAAGCTCCGCAACAACACCATCTATGACGTGACGCTGGACTGGGCGACCTATTCGGATTTCCGCGAACAGGTGCGCTGGGCCATGTCGGCCGGCCACGCGGGCGCCGGCGCGGTGCCCGACTTCCTGTCCGTCGTCGCGGCCGCGCCACTTCTGTCGGTGTCGCCGCACGAGGTGTTCTTTCCCGTAGCCGCGCCGGCGTTCGACGCCGCGCCGATCCTGCCATGAGCCTCGTCCGGCTCGCACGACTGGCGCTTGCCGCAAGCGTCGTCGGCTGGCTGGTCATCGCAGTCGTCGCCTCGGACGCGGTGCGCCGGATCGATCAGCGGATCGAGACGAACGCGATCTTCAGCCAGCTCGAGCGGGACATCGACCGCTTCCAGCTGTCGCTCGACAGCCTTGCGATGGACGGCGCGGACAGCAAGGTCATCGCCGCGGTCCAGCGCAACGGCACGTCGATCAGGGACCAGCTCACCGAACTCGGCACGGCCTATCCCGAGGCGCTGAACGGCGCGCGCGCCATCAACATGATCCTCGATGTCCTCGACCGCTGGGCCGCGAGCGATGCCGCGTCGACCTCGGCCGCCACGGACATGAGCCGCCTCACCTATCTCCGGCGGCACGATATCGTGCTGAGCCATGCAAAGATGCAGATCGGCCTGGCGATGGAGGCCGAAAGCGCCGCGCAAGCCAAGGCCATCGTCGCCAGCCTGTCGTTCTCGGGCCTTCTGTTCATCGGCACCGGCTTCATCCTGACATGGCTGCTGTTCCGCCAGATCGACGGGCCGGTAAAGGCGCTGACCGATGCGATGCGGCGGATGCGGGTGACGAATACGCCGGTCCGGGCGCCGGAACACCTGCGCAATGAATTCGGCGCGATCGGGCGTGCCCTGAACGAGTTGACCGATCACAGGCGCTCGGCGGAACTGAAGCTGCGCCAGTCGCAGGATCTGCTGCGGATCGCCGGCGACATGGCGCATCTCGGCGGCTGGCGCCACGATCCGGTGACGAACCTGGTCTTCCTCAGCGACGGGGCCGCCAACATCCTGGGCCGGCACACCAGCGGCTCCCTTCCGCTGGCGCGGCTGCTGGAGCATTGCGCCGCCGAGGATCGCATGGCGCTCCGCAAGCTGATCGAGCGGTGCATCGGGACCGGGCAGCCCTTCAGCGAGGTGATCCGCATCGAGACGGCCCATGGCCGCGAAAGATGGGTGCGCGCCGTGGGCGAGCCGGCCCGCGGCCCGGACGGCAACGTGACCGGCCTTCAGGGCGCGCTTCAGGACATCACCGACGAGGTGCTGGTCCGCACCCGCGCCGAACGCCGCAACGCCGAACTGAAGAACGTCATCGCCTCCATCGGCGACGGCTTCTTCGTGCTCAACCGCGACTGGGAAATCAGCTTCATCAACGCGCGCGCCCGCGAGTTGCTGCGCTTCGACGACAACGACGAAGTGGGCGCCGTGTTCTGGTCCCGCTTTCCCGTGTCCGAGATCCCTGCCCTCGCCTGGGCGTTCCACGAGGCGATGCGCACCGGCAAGGGCGCCAGCCTGATCGAGCATGTCGCCCCGCTCGGGGTCTGGTTCGAGATCCACATCCATCCGACCGCCAGCGGGCTCGCGGTATATTTCCACGACTACACCGAACGCAGGGCCGAGCGCGAGCAGCTGAAACTGCTGGAGACGGCAAGCCAGCGCTCGAACGATGTCATCATCATCACCGAGGTCGGCGACCCCGCCGATCTCGAACAGTTCCACATCATCTATGTCAACGAGCGCTTCGAGCAGATAACGGGCTACAGCCGCGAGGAAGCGATCGGTCGCACGCCGCTCATGCTGCAAGGCCCGAAATCGCAACCCGAGGAAATCGCAAGGATCCGCGCCGCCATTGCCCGCAAGGAACCGGTGCGCGTCGAGATGATCAACTACACCCGGGACGGGCGCGAGATCTGGGTCGAGAAGGACATCGTCCCCCTGACCGACGATGACGGCACCGTGACCCATGTGGTCGCGGTCCAGCGCGACATCACCGAGCGGCGGCGGATCGAGGAAGAACTGCGCCTGAACGAACAGCGTTTCCGGCTCGCGACGCAGGCGACCAACGACATCATCTGGGACTGGGACATCGCCGGGGGCAGCATGTGGGTCAGCGAGAACCACGGCCACATCCTGGGATGGGACGAGGTCGAGCACCCGGAGATGCTGACCTCGCCGCTATGGGCCATCCATTCCGACGATCGCACCCGCGTCGAGGCCGAGTTGCACACCGCGCTCAACGGCACCGGCGACAGCTGGTCGAGCGAGTTCCGCCTCCGGCGCCGGGATGGCGGGCACGCGATCATGAAGGTGAAGGCCTTCATCCTTCGCGACGCCGACGGCCAGGCGGTGCGGATGCTTGGCGGCATGGACGACATGACCGAGATCCGCGCCCTCGATGCGCAGCTTTTCGAGGCGCAGAAGCTGGACGCGCTGGGCCAGCTGACCGGCGGGGTGGCGCATGACTTCAACAACCTGCTCACCATCATCATCGGCAACGCGGCCCTTCTGCAGGACATGATGGACGGCCGGCCCGAAAGGCGCCTCGCGGATTCGATGCTGGAGGCGGGCGAGCGTGCCGCCGGCCTGACCGCCAGCCTGCTGGCCTTTTCGCGCCAGCAGCCGCTCGAGACACGGCCGACCGACGTGAACGCCCTGATCCGGCGGTCCGCCGACCTGCTGTACCAGGCCGTGTCGGAAAACGTCGACCTGCGGTTCGATCTTGCCGCGGGAGAGACGACGGCCCAGGTCGATCCGACCAAGCTGCAATCGGCCATCCTGAACCTGGTCATCAACAGCCAGCACGCCATCGAGGGCGAGGGCATCATCACCATCGTGACCGGCGACATCCATCTTGCCCCGGGTTCCGTCAGGGGCCTTGCCCCGGGGGAGTATGTCCTTCTCTCCGTGTCCGATACCGGCTGCGGCATGCCCCCCGACGTGGCCGAACGCGCCTTCGAGCCGTTCTTCACCACCAAGGGGCCGGGGGTGGGCACGGGTCTCGGGCTCAGCACGGTCTACGGTTTTGCCCAGCAGTCCGGAGGCACGGCGCTGATCGAGTCCCGGCCGGGGGCCGGCACCACCATCCGGATCTATCTTCCCCGCGCCGAACAGCACGCGCAGGCCGAAGAGGCGCCCCGCCCCGATCCATCGCCCCGGGGGCGTGGCGAGCATATCCTCGTCGTCGAGGATGACAGCCAGCTCCGGCAGCATGTCGCCGACGCGATACGCAAGATGGGCTACCGCGTCAGCACCGCCGAACGCGCCGACCGCGCCCTCGGCATCCTCGAGGGCAACGACCCGGTGGACGCGATCTTCAGCGACATCGCCCTGCCCGGTGGCATGAACGGCTGCAACCTGGCCCGGCGCGTGCGGGAGTCGCATCCGGGGACCAAGATCCTGCTGACGACCGGCTACAGCGAAAGCTCGGACCTGAAGGATCTCGAGGATCTGGAGGATGTCGGCGTCCTTCAGAAGCCCTACCGCAGCGAGGCGCTTTCCCGGGCCTTGTCCAGACTGCTTCTGGTCGCGGAAGACGCCTGATCCCGGCGCGTCTTGCGCCGCGGTTGTCCGCGCATGCGCCCGCCCGCGGCACGCGCCGGTCCGCCGGGGCGTGTCACGGCAGGAAGTCCCGCGCCGCCGCGAGCAGCCTTTCCTCCTCGTTGGCGGCGACGACCATCACCGTCGGCCCCCGCCCCCCCTCGCCCGGCAGGAAGGCGAGCCCATCGGCAACCGCCTGCCGGATATCGGCCGCGTTTTCCCCGATCCCGCCGCTGAACACGATGGCGTCGAGCCCGCCCATGACCCCGGCCATGCGGCAGACCTCCTCGATCACGCGGGTCACGAAATACGCCACCGCCCGCCGCGCCGCCGGGGTTCCGGCGGCCGCAAGATCGCGCATGTCGCCCGAGATCCCCGAAAGCCCCAGCAGGCCCGATTCGTGGTAGAGAAGCCGTTCGAGCGCGTCCGCGTCATGGCCCTCGCGCATCAGGTGCAGCAGCACGCCCGGGTCGATCCGTCCGCAGCGCGTGCCCATCGCCAGACCGTCGAGCGCGGTAAAGCCCATGCTGGTGCCGACCGACCGGCCAGCGCGCACCGCGCTGACCGAACAGCCGTTGCCCAGATGGGCGATGGCGATCGCCTTTTCCGCGACCGGGTAGCCGCGCGACTCCAGCGCCCGGCAGACCGACTCGCAGGCAAGGCCGTGGAAGCCGTAGCGCCGGATCCCCGCATCGTAATACCGGGCAGGCAGGGCATAGGCGTCCTGCACCCATGGCTTGCCGGCATGGAAGGCCGTGTCGAAGCAGGCCACGTGCACCGCCTCGGGAAAGAGCGTCCGGCCGCTTTCGATGCCCTGCAAGCCGTGCGGCTGGTGCAGCGGCGCCAGCGGAACCAGCGCGGCAAGCGCGGCCACCACGTCCGGCGTGACGCGGACCGGGGCCGAGAACCGCGCGCCGCCATGCACGATGCGGTGTCCGACCCCGCGGATGTTCAGCCCCGGTCGCAGGCCGGGGATCGCCGCGCAGAGTTCCCGCAGCGCGCGAACGTGATCGGCCGGCCCGATCCGGCGCGTCCGCGGCGCTTGCTCCGGCGCGCGCAGGGTCAGGACGGCGTCGCCGCGGCCCACCCGCTCCACCCCGCCCCAGACAAGAAAGCGCCCGGGCCGCGCCACCTCGGCCAGCGCGAATTTCAACGAGGAACTCCCCGCGTTCAGGGCAAGCAGCGCGTCCGTCATCACACCCGGCCCAGCACCCAGAGCCCCGCCAGCACCAGGCAGGCCAGGAACAGGGTCTGCGCGACGATCAGGGTTATCGCCCCGCCACCGACCTGAAGGATGTTGCGCAGATCGGTCTTCATCCCGACCGCGGCGATGGCCGTCAGCAGCGCCCAGGACGACAGCGCCGAAAGCAGCGCGCCAAGCTGCGGCGGGACAAGCCCCAACGAATTGATCGCGACCAGCGCGAGGAACCCGGCAATGAAGGCGGGCATGATCGGCGGGCGCTTGCCCCCCTCGGGCGGGCGCGCCCGGTTCATCCAGACGATCACCATGACCACGGGCGCGAGAAAGGCGACGCGGATCAGCTTGACCAGCGTGGATGTCTCGCCCGCCGTCTCGGAGATGGTGAAGCCCGCCCCCACAACCTGCGCCACGTCGTGCACGGTCGCCCCGATGAAAAGCCCCGCCGTCACATCATCGAAGCCCAGCGCGCGGGTAAGGATCGGATAGACGATCATCGCGATGGTGGACAGGACCGTGACCCCCAGCACGGTGAACAGCAGGTTCCGCTCGGACCGCTCGTCCTTCGGCAGGACCGCCGCGATCGCCATGGCGGCAGAGGCGCCGCAGATCGCCACCGCCCCCGCCGTCAGCAGCGAAAAGCGGGGCCCCTGCCCGATCAGCCGGCCGAGAAGGACGCCAAACAGGATCGTCGCCACGACGCCGGCCGCAAGCAGCAGGATCAGCTCCCACCCCATTTCGGCCACCATGTCGAAGCTGATGCGCGCCCCCAGCAGCGCCACCCCGCACCGCAGGATCACCCGCGCCGAAAAGCCGATGCCCGGCGCGCCCTTGCCCTGCTCGCCCAGAAAGTTCAGCGCGATGCCGAACAGCAGCGCCATCAGCATGGCCGGTGCGCCGTGATGCTCGGCCACGAACTGCGCGGCAAGCGCCACCAGCACCGACACGGTGATGCCGGGAAACAGCTCCGCCCCCCTGGCCATCAGGTGGCGACCGCGCGTCCGGAGGGGCAGCAAACGCCGGCTCACGCGTCAGGCGCCGGCCTGCGGGCGCATGTCCGCACGCTCGATCCCGGCGACCGCGGCGGGCTTCTTCATGGCGTCGCGGCGGAACGGCTCGCCCAGTTCCTGGTTGATCATCGCCTCGATCAGGGTGGTGACGCCGTTTTCCATCTGGTCCTTGATCGCCTGATCCAGCGCGGCGGTCAACTCTTCCATGGTGCGCGCGACCACGCCCTTCAGCCCGCAGGCCCGGGCGATGCCGGCATAGCTCACCTCCTCGTCCAGCTCGGTTCCGACGAAATTGTCGTCGAACCAGAGGGTCGAGTTCCGCTTCTCCGCGCCCCACTGGTAGTTGCGGAACACGATCTGCGTGACCGCGGGCCATTCCTTCCGGCCGATCGCGGTCAACTCGTTCACCGCGATGCCGAAGGCCCCGTCCCCCGCGAAGCCCACCACCGGGACATCCGGGCAGCCGATCTTGGCCCCGACGATCGCCGGCAGGCCGTAGCCACAGGGCCCGAACAGCCCCGGCGCAAGGTATTTGCGCCCCTCGTCGAAGGACGGATAGGCATTGCCGATCGCGCAGTTGTTGCCGATATCGCTCGAGATGATCGCGTTGCGCGGCAGCGCCGACTGGATCGCGCGCCAGGCCATGCGGGGGCTCATCCAGTCGGGCTTCGCCGCCCGCGCGCGTTCGTTCCAGCTGGTGCCGGGGTCGTCCTCCTCGTGATCCATCGAGGACAGCTGCTGGGCCCACCGGGACTTGGTTTCCGCGATCCGCACCTTGCGCGCCTCGCGTCCCTCGTCGCCCGCGGTTTCCGACAGCAGGCGCAGGATGCCCTGCGCGACCTTGGCCGCATCGCCGACGATCCCCACCGCGATCTTCTTGGTCAGGCCGATCCGGTCGGGATTGATGTCGACCTGGATCACCTTCGCATCCTTCGGCCAGTATTCCATCCCGTAGCCCGGCAGGGTCGAGAAGGGGTTGAGACGGGTGCCCAGCGCCAGCACCACGTCGGGGTTGAGCCGGTGCAGTTCGCGGTCATCTTCCTTGTCGGTGCCTCGATCGGGTTCATCACGCCGCCCTACGGGCTGAACCTGTATGTCGCCTCGGGCGTGACCGGGGTTCCCTACTTCAGACTGCTGCGCTACACGGTGGCCTATCTCGCGGCGCTGATCGCCGTCTGGGTGCTGGTGGCCCTGGTGCCCGCACTCTCGACGGCGCTGCTGCCACAGCGGTGAGGGAGGATCCCGTGGACGGAGACGAGCAACGCTCGGGCGTGATCCCGACGAACCTGCGCCTGCTCATGGTGATCGAGGAGATCGCCCGGGCCGGCGTCCCGGTCACGCCGACCGAGGTGAACGCCGCCATCGGCCTGCCGAAACCCACCATCCACCGCCTGTTCGCCACGCTGGAGGCCGAGGGCTTCCTTCAGATCGACCTGGACGGGCGCACCTATTCGCCCGGGCCGCGGCTGCGCAAGCTGGCCGGCGGCATCCTGTCCTCGCGCCGGATCCGCAGCGCGCGGCAGGCCATCCTGAAGAAACTCAGCCAGAAGATCGGCGAGACCTGCAACATCGCCCTGCCCGACCGCGACGCGATGACCTATCTCGAACGCGTGGAGACCGAATGGCCGCTGCGGATCCAGCTGCCCATCGGTACGCGGGTGCCGTTCTACTGCACCGCAAGCGGCAAGATGTATCTCAGCTCGCTCGCGCTCAATCACCTCAAGGCCTACCTCGCTTCCACCGATCTGGAACGGCGGACCCCGAAGACCATCACCGACCCCGAGGCCATCCTCGAAGAGATAGCGACGGTGCGAAAGCTGGGCTACGCGCTCGACCGCGAGGAGTTCATGGAAGAGATGATCGCCCTTGCCGTCCCGGTGCTCGATGGCAACGGCCGCCTGATGGCGACGCTGTCCTTCCACGCGCCGACCGGGCGTTTCGATGTCGACAAGGCGCTGTCCTGTCTCGAGCCGCTGAAATCCGCCGCGGCGGCGCTGTCGAAACTGGTGTCCGAAGATTCCGCGTCGTGATCCGGATGCCCCGACCGTTGGCCCCGCGGGAAAGAGGCGGCCCCGGCAGGGGACGGCCGGCCTGAACAGGGGCCCGGGCGCATGGAGTTTCTTGCCGCAAACCTGATCGTCTTTCTCGCCGCCGCCATCCAGGCCTGCACCGGCTTCGGCTTTTCGGTCCTGGCGACGCCGCTTCTGCTGCTGATCTTCGCGCCGGCGGCGGCCATCCAGATCAACCTGGCGCTGTCGATCCTGATCTCGGCGGTGCTGTTGCCGAAACTCTGGGCGGACCTGGACCGGGTGCTGCTGCGCCGGCTCATCCTCGGCAGTCTTGCCGGTGCGCCGCTCGGCATCGCGATCCATGCCGTCGCCGATGCAACACATCTGCGCAAGGCCATCGGCGTGCTGCTGATCCTGTTCACCGTCGCCCTTGTGCGCAACATCCGCCTCGCGCGCAGCCGGCGGCGCGACTACCTGACGGGCGGGTGCGCCGGCGCGCTTTCCAGCAGCCTGGGAATGCCGGGGCCGCCGCTGATGATCTATTTCGCCGGCGGCTCGATGGACCCCGCGCTGTTGCGCAGCACCACGCTGGTCTGCTTCCTGATCGTCTATTCGGTCAGCCTGATGCTGCAACTGGGCATCAGCCCCGCACCGCGCGACAGCCTCGGATCCGCGCTGGAACTCGTGCCGGCGACGCTGGCCGGCGTCTTCCTCGGACAGATGGCTTTCCGTCACATCGGCACCCGGACCTTCGTCCGGGCGCTGCGGATCCTGCTTGCCGTCACCGGGGCGTATCTGGTCCTTTCCTGACGGGCTGCGCCGGGGCCGGTCGCGGCCCGCGCATGTCCCGTTGCCAGGTCTACGGCGCGCACCACTGCCCCGCCCAACCCGCCGTGCGCGTGTATGTCGCCCGGCGGTGGCGCGGGCCCAGGTGAAGAATGTCCATCGCCTGAAGGTCCAGTTGCAGCACGGCAAAGGCGGCCGGGTCCGGCGTCTTCTCATAGGCCAGCGCATCGGCCAGCGCCTGCCCCGGGGCGGGCGTGCCCCCGTAGGACAGCCGCGCCGCTTCGGGGATCCGCGCCCACAGATCCGCCACGGCATCGCCCGTCAGGATCGAGACGCTGGCGGTCAGGCGGATCTGAAGATGCGCCGCGCTGTCCCAGACATGCAGCGCCGCAAGCGGTCGCGCGCGCAGATCCCGCATCTTGGCCGAGCGCAGGTCGGTGTGGATGCGCAGGCGGGCGGCGGCCCTGTCCGCCCCCCGCAACACGACCGTGCGCGCCTGCGGCACCCCGTCTGCCGACACCGTGGCAAGCGTGGGGTGACGCGCCGGCGCGCGCCGGTCGTGCACGCCGCGCGAAAGGCGGGTCTAGACCTCGTCCCGCAGCGATGCAAGCGTGGCGGCCCAGGGGTGGGGGTCATGTGTCATGCGGATTTCCGGGGGCGTCCCTGGGGGTTCTGTCGTCGCTGCGGCGAACTGTTGCAGGACAGGGCGAAGTCAATTGACCCGCCCGCCGGCCGGGATAGCTGGGCCCGCGGACAGCCCGGAAAAGACAGATGCAAGGCCAGCGCGACATTCCCCCTGCCGATGAAGAAGCGCCGATGGCCTATGGCGGCGGTCCCGCATGGGCCCGGACGCTGCCGTCCGATCCGCGCATCGACGGCCTTCTGCGGCTGATCCTCGCGGCCCTGCGCCCGCCTGCCGGGGCCGGGCGCATCGCGCTTGCCCTTGGGCTGGGCTTCGCGACGCATCTCGCCTTCGCCGCCGGGGTGCTGGCCATGGTCGCGGCGATGTTCTTCGGCATGAGCGAAAGCCTCGGGCGCGTGCCCGCGCCCTGGTCCTGGCTGGCCAATGCCGCGCTGATCGTGCAATTTCCGCTGGCACATTCGCTGTTGCTGACACGGGGCGGCGGGCGCGTTCTTGCAAGGCTGGTGCCCGGCCCGCACGGGGCGACGCTGGCCACGACCAGCTATGCGCTGATCGCCTCGCTGCAACTGCTGGCGCTGTTCGCGCTATGGACACCGTCGGGGGTGGTCTGGTGGCGCGCCGAAGGGGCGGCTCTGGTGGCAAGCTGCATCGCCTATGGCGCGGCCTGGCTTCTGCTGATGAAGGCCAGCTTCGATGCCGGGGTCGAGGTCCAGTCCGGCGCGCTTGGCTGGATGTCGCTCATGGCGCGGGTCGCACCGCGCTTTCCCGACATGCCGACGCTGGGCCTGTTCCGCGTGATCCGCCAGCCGATCTATGTGGCCTTCGCGCTGACGCTCTGGACGGTGCCGGTCTGGACCCCCGATCAGCTGATGCTGGCGCTGTGCTTCACCGCCTACTGCCTGCTCGCGCCACGCCTGAAGGAACGCCGCTTCGCCGCGCGCCACGGCGCCCGCTTCGCCCGCTACCGCGCCGAGGTGCCCTATGCCCTGCCCCGACTGACCCGGAGACGCCCCATGCACAATGAACCCACCCCCGGCGATACGGCCCGGAATGCCGGGGGGCCGCGATGACGGCGGCGGCCCTTCTGGCCACGGCGCTGCTGTTCGGCGGCATGGTGCTCTATTCCTTCGGCTTCGCGGCCTTCCTGTTCACGGCCCTGCCGGCCGGGACTGCCGGGCCGACGATCCGCCGGGCATTCCCGCATTTCTACCTGTTCGTCATGGCGACTTCCGCCCTTGCGGCGCTGCTGCGCCTGCCGGGCGACGGGGTGGGCGCGCTCCTGCTGGCGGTGATCGCGGCGACCACCCTGCCCACGCGCCAGCTGCTGATGCCCGCCATCAACGCTGCGACGGACCGCGGCGCGAAGACCCGGTTCAAGTGGCTGCATGGCCTGTCGGTCGCGATCACGCTTGGCCATATCGGGCTTGCAGGCGTGGTGCTGATCCGGTTTCTCTGAAAGACGGGCGGCCGCAGCCTCGGCCCGTGACAAGGCGCTGCGGCGGCGGGAATGGAACGCAGAGCGGCGCGGGCCCGGCGCTGACCGGGCGCCGGCGCCCTCAACCGCGCCCGGCCGCGCCGCCCTTTACCTCCAGCCGCTTGCCATCCCGCATCGCCCAGGTCTTTACCTCCATGCCGTCATGATCGGCCTGCCAGCGGCTCAAGGCCCCGCCCCGCCATGGGCGCGGCCGCTTCTGCTGAAGGTGGCGCCTTGCCATCTGCCGCCCCCCGTCAAGAGCCGGCTCAGCGCGGACGCGACGCCATGTGCGCCGACCAGGCCGCCTTGGCCGGCCCCCGGTGATCGACGCTGCCCTCGCGCAGCTTGGCCGCGTGCAGCGCCATTTCCTTGCGGACCCGCGGGCTCCATTCCTCGTGGACCTCGCGCTGCATCAGTTCCAGTTCGCGCAGCAGCCGCTCGGTCCCCTCCAGGCCCCTCACATACGAAGCGAACCGGCGGATCTCGTCGCGCAGATAGGCCTCGGCCTCGCGGTGGGCACGCTCGCGGTTCAGCGCCGCCATGCGCCGCAGGACATGGCCCTGCCAGGCCCGCGCAACGGCGACCGCCACCTCGGTGTCATGGCCCCGCATCTCGGCCGCGAGGGGATCCACCACACGCAGCCGCAAGGCGACCGAAGCCGCCTCGAGTGTCTGGCCCGTGCGCGCATCGCGGCCAGTCGCACCAAGCGTCAGGTCGAGCCGCGCCCCCTCCTCGCCCGGGGGGCAATGCAGCCGGATCGCCAGCACCCGCGTGCCGCCGGCGACGATCGCGCCCAGCGGCACCGTCAGGCGGTTCCCGCGCTGGCGGAAGTTCTGGCTGCCGAAGGGCTCCGCCCGGACGCAGGCCGGCAGGTCCAGCGCCAGGGTCGCATCCTCGACCAGCGTCGCGGCCGCCTCGCCCAGCTCTCCCAGCAGGACGGTCTCGATCTCGGCGTCCAGCTCCGCGTCATGCATCCGCCCGCCGCCATTCTCGGCCAGCGCCGCGAGCAGTTCCTCGTCATAGCCGTCGCCGATGCCCAGGGCCGACGTGATGACCCCGCGGGCGCGCAGCTCGGCCGCATGTTCGGCCAGATCGCCCCGCCCGGTGATCCCCTCGTTGGCATGGCCGTCGCTCAGGATGATGACGCGCGGCATCAGGCCTGGCGCAGCGTCCTGCACCCGGGCGGCGCATTCGGCGCCGGTGAACCAGCCCTCGGACAGGTTGGTCATGCCCCGCGTGTCCAGCCGCCCGATTTCCCGCCGGGCAAGCTGGCGCGCCCCTGCATCGATCGCGACACCGTCCAGATGCACCTCCACGTCGGAGGCGAAGGAGACGACGCTCAGCCGGTCCCCGGGGCCCAGCCGGTCGAGCACGCCCAGTGCCGCCCGCTTCGCCGCCTCTAGCCGGCCACCCGCCATCGAGCCGCTGGCATCGATCACCAGCGCCAGGTTCAGCGGCTTGCGCCTGTCCCTTTCCGCCTCTGCCCCCACCGCGGAGAGCCGGCACAGCAGGTGGCGGACGCTGCCCCCGCAGGAAGGAACGAGACCAAGATCGAAGGCGGCGGAAAGGCGCAGTTCAGTGGTCGTCATCTTGAAGTCCTCCTGACAGGATCATGCGGATCAGGTCCGCGACACGCTCCAGCATCGCCCGCTCGCGGGGGGACAAGTCGCCCCGCACGGACAGGTGAAGATCGGGGGTGACGGGAATGACGAACCACTCCGTCCCCCGCGCCCGGCGCGAGGGCGCGCCATTTCCCGCCGATCCCAGCACCGCAAGCAGCGCCTCGATCCCGGCGAGGTCTGAAATGACGGGTCCGCGCGCGCCATTCGCTACGTCGACCCTGGCGAATTTCGGCGGGTATCTGTCCTCCCGGCCGGTTTCCGCAAGGCGCTCGTAGAGGCTGCGAAGCTCCCTTTCGGCCCGTGCCTCTTCCCCGACGGCCTTCGAGGCGGGAATGCCGGCCGAACGGCGCGGCGGCGCACCCTCGTCAAGGTCGTCTCGCTCGAACGACATCGGGGCCGACATGCTGGCCGGAGGGGGCGGCGGCGCGCCTTTTTCCCGCACCCGGCGCAGGTAGTCGCCGACCGGCGACAGTTTCGGCGAAACCGACTGCGCCTCTGCCGCCCAGCGCCGGATCTCATCCTCCCCCGCCAGCATCAGCCGCTTGCGGATCTCGGCGAAGGACTGCCCGTGGATCTCCTTCAGGGCGCGCACGGCAAGCGCGCGCTCGACATTGCCCTCGGGATATGTCGCGCCGCGCCCGGGCTTGAACGGCCCCGCCAGCAACCCCTCGGCCACCCAGGACCGCAGGGTCCGCCGCTCTACCCCGGTGCGTTCGCTGATCTCTTCGAGTGTGAGGCGCTGTTCCATCATGTGGACGGTGTAATTGCGCCATGTCGTTATGTCAAGTTCCTGCCGATCCGCGACGTGGCGATCACCCCCGGCCCCGCGGCGTTCACGCTTTCTAAACCACGCCGCGCATCAATCGAGGCGGACGCGTGCCGGGTGGACAAGCGCCGCCGCGCCCGCTCAAATGCTTGGAACGGCCGCCAGACCCGCTATCTCTGGCCAATGACCCGAAGCCGCGAAGGAGCAGTGATGGCCGAGCAAGACGCAATCCACCCGGTGATCCTGTGCGGCGGATCGGGGACGCGGCTCTGGCCACTTTCGCGCAAGAGCTATCCCAAGCAGTTCGCGCGGCTCACCGGGCCGGACACGCTGTTCCAGCAGACCGCGAAACGCCTGTCGGGGCCGGGCCTGGCCGCACCCACGGTGCTGACCCATTCCGATTTCCGCTTCATCGTGACCGAGCAGTTGGCCGCCGCCGGCGTCGATCCAGGCGCCATCCTGATAGAACCCGACGGGCGCAACACCGCCCCCGCGATCCTGGCCGCGGCGCTTCACCTGGAACGGACCGCCCCCGATGCGCTGATGCTGGTCGCGCCCTCGGACCATGTGCTGCGCGACGCCGACGCGTTTCGCGCGGCGCTTGAAGCCGGGGCCGAAGCGGCGCGCGCGGGGCGGATCGTCACCTTCGGCGTGGTGCCCGACCGGCCCGAGACCGGCTACGGCTATCTGCGGCTGGGCGCGCGCGGCGCCATCGCCCCGGGCGTGCAGCCGCTGGCGGGCTTCGTGGAAAAGCCCGACCGCGCCACCGCCGAGGCGATGCTGGCCGAAGGCGGCTACCTGTGGAACGCGGGCATTTTCCTGTTCTCCGTGCGCAACATCCTGGCCGCCTTTGCGGCGCATGCCCCCGACCTGATCGACCCGGTGCGCCACGCGGTGGATGGGGCCCGGCCCGATCTGGGCTTCCTGCGGCTGGACCCCGAGGGCTGGGCCGGGGCGCGCGACATCTCGATCGACTTCGCGGTGATGGAACGGGCGGACAACCTGAGCGTGGTTCCGCTTTCGGGCGGCTGGTCGGACCTGGGCGACTGGCAGGCGATCTGGCGCGAGGGCGCGCAGGATGCCGCCGGGGTCGTCACTTCGGGCGACGTGACCGCGATGGATTGCCGCGACAGCCTGCTCAGGGCCGAGTCCGGCGCGCAGACGCTGGTGGGCATCGGGGTCGAGAACCTGATCGCCATCGCCATGCCCGACGCCGTGCTGGTGGCCGACATTTCCCGCGCGCAGGAGGCGAAGGAGGCGGTCGCCGCGCTGAAGGCCCGCGGCGCGCGGCAGGCGACGCAGCTGCCCGTCGATCACCGCCCCTGGGGCTGGTTCGAGAGCCTGGCGCTCGGCCCCCGCTTCCAGGTCAAGCGCATCTTCGTGCATCCCGGCGCGGCGCTCAGCCTGCAAAGCCACATGCACCGGTCCGAACACTGGATCGTGGTGCGTGGCACCGCCAAGGTCACCATCGGCGCGACCACGCGCCTGGTGGCCGAGGGGGAGTCGGTCCATATCCCGCTGGGCGAGAAGCACCGGCTGGAAAACCCCGGCAAGCTGGACCTGGAACTGATCGAGGTGCAGACCGGCGCCTACCTGGGCGAGGACGACATCACCCGATACGAGGATGTCTACGCGCGGGGATAGGGCGGATGCCCCCGGCAGGGCGCCGGGGGCAGGATCGTCACGGCAGCAGGATCGTGGAACCGGAAGTCTCGCGCCCCTCCAGCGCGCGGTGCGCCTGGGCCGCATCTTCCAGCGCGAAACGCTGGCCGATCTGGGCCTTGACCGCGCCCGAGGCCATCTTCTCGAACAGGTGCCGCGCCATCGCCTGGCAGGTCTCGTGCCGGCCGATATGGGTGAACACGGTCGTGCGGGTCAGCTGAAGCGAGCCCTTGGCCGCCAGGTCCAGCAGGTTGACGGGCGGCACCGGGCCCGAGGCGTTGCCGAAGGAAATCATCATCCCCACCGGGCGCAGACAGTCGAGCGAGGCGCCGAACGTGTCCTTGCCGACCCCGTCCATCACCACGTCCACCCCGCGCCCGCCGGTCAGTTCGCGCACCCTGGCCACGAAATCGCCGTCGCGGTAGTTGATGCAGTGCGTCGCGCCATGTTCCAGGGCCAGCTTGCACTTCTCGTCGGACCCTGCGGTGCCGATCAGCGTGATCCCTTCCGAGCGCGCCCACTGGCAGGCGATCAGGCCCACGCCGCCCGCGGCCGCGTGGAACAGGACGGTGTCGCCCTTTTTCAGGGGCACGGTGCGGTGGAACAGGTATTCGACCGTCAGCCCCTTCAGCATCATCGCGGCCGCATCCTCGAAGGACACGGCATCGGGCAGCGGGCAGACCTGGGCCGCGGGCATGACGCGCGCCTCGCAATAGGCGCCGGGCGGCTGCGAGGCATAGGCGGCGCGGTCGCCGGGCTTCAGGTGCGTGACGCCCTCGCCCACCGCTTCCACGATGCCCGCGCCTTCCATGCCCAGCCCGTGCGGAAGCTTGGCCGGGTAAAGCCCGGTGCGGAAATAGACGTCGATGTAGTTCAGCCCGCAGGCCTTGTGGCGGATGCGGATTTCGCCCGGGCCGGGTTCGCCCACGGGCAGGTCCACCAGTTTCAGCTTTTCCGGTCCGCCGGATTCGTCGATCACGATGCTGCGTGCCATCGGCATTCTCCCCAGGTCAGTCTTCAAAGCGGCGTGGCGAAGGACCGGCTGGTCCGGCCTTCGGCCTTGCGCCGCGCCTCCTCGGCCGCGATCGCCGCGTCGATGGGTCCGCGGTCGGTCGTGCCCGAGAAGTTGTCCTTCGTCGGCATCGCGTCCGCAACCCACAGATAGCGTTCCTGCGCCACGTCATGCAGGCGGCGCAACTCGGCCAGCGGGTCGGGATGGTCGTCCGCGCGCAGGTCGAGCCAGGGGTAATCCTCGGTCCGGTGGATGCGCAGCGCCGCCGACTGGCGGCCGCGCTTGTCGCCGCCCGCGGCCTCCCCCGCCTCCATCGCGGTCATCAGCCGCTCGGCGAAGGGCAGGTGCAGATGCGCGAGATAGGCGGCCAGCGTCTGCTCGATCACCGCGGCGCCGGCCAGCATGTTGCCCGCCACCGACACGCCGTCGGCCGCGACATGGCCGCACCAGTCCACGCAGTCCGTACCCGTATGGGCGGCCACCACGCCGTGGGCGTCGATCATGTGGATCTGCCGGATCGCCTGGCCGCCATCGCGGGCGACAAGGTCGGCCAGCACCATGGGCGCATTCTTGCCCGCGCCCAGGCGATCGGCGGCCTCGATGCCCCAGATGGGGCTGACGAAGGCCTGCGTCGCCACCGCGCAGCGCCCGCCCCGCACATGCGGGACAAGCGCGCCGGTGGCGAAGAAGCGGCTGGCGACGGCAACGCCGTACTGCCCGGTTTCCGCGTCGCGGGCGACGATGGAATAGGTCATGGCTTCCCCTCAGCGTCCGATCGCATAGGCCTGCATCAGCCGCGGCGTCGCCGCCGCGCGCAGCAGCCCGTTCGCCTCGCGCTTGGCGGCGGTCAGGCGGCCCACGGTCCAGGGCTCGGCCACCTCGACCGCATGGCCGCGGCCGCGCAGGTCGTCGATCACCCCCTCGCCGAAGGACGGCTCGATCATCAGGTGGCCGGGCTTCGTGCCGCGCGGATAGAACGAGGCCTGGAAATGCGCGGTGTGGAACAAGGGCGCGTCGATTGCTTCCTGCAGGTTCATCTGGCTGTGCGCGAGCCGCAGGAACAGCATCAGCTGCCACTGGTCCTGCTGGTCGCCGCCCGGCGTGCCGAAGGCCATGGTCGGCACCCCCTGCCAGGACGCCATCGAGGGCGTGAGAGTGGTGCGCGGCCGCCGGCCCGGCGCCAGCGAGGTGGGCAGCCCTTCGTCCAGCCAGAACATCTGCGCCCGGCTGTTGAGCGGCATGCCGAGCCCCGGAATGACCGGCGAGGATTGCAGCCACCCGCCCGAGGGCGTGCAGGAGACCATGTTGCCCCAGCGGTCGATCACGTCGATATGCACCGTGTCGCCCCGGCGTTCGGTCAGGTGGGCCATGGTCGGCTCTCCTGCCCCGGCGCCCGGCCCGGCCTCCAGCTTGCGGGCCGCGCGGGCGACGGCGGCATCGGCCTGCGCCTCGAACCCGGCGATGCGCCCCGGCCGCTGTTCCAGCGAGGCGGTGTCACCCAGAAGCGCGCGGCGGGTCGCGGCGTATTCGCGCGAGAGCAGCGTTTCGACCGGGATCTCGGCGAAGTCGGGGTCGCCGTAATAGGCCTCGCGGTCGGCCATGGAAAGCTTGATCGTCTCGGTCACGCGGTGCACGAACTCGGCGCTGCGGCTGTCGATGTCGACGATGTCGGTCCCCTCGAGGATGCGCAGCGCCTGCAGAAGCGCCGGCCCTTGGGTCCAGACCCCGCATTTCCAGACCGTCCAGCCGTGGTAGTCGACCGAGAGCGGCTGCTCGTAGGTGGCTTCCCATTCGGCCATGTCCTGCCCGCTCAGCACGCCCTTGCGACGGCCGCCGGCGGCATCCATCACGCAGGCATCCTTGAGGTAGTCGTCGATCGCCTCGGCGATGAAGCCCTGCGAGAAGGCGCGCCGCGCGGCCTGGATCTGCACCTCGCGGGCATCGCCCGCGGCCTCGGCCTCGGACAGAAGCCGTTCCCAGGTGTCGGCCAGCGCGGGGTTCTTGAACAGGCTCTGCGCGGCCGGGGCGTTGCCGCCCGGCAGCCAGGTCTCGGCCGAGGTGGGCCACTCTTCCTTGAAGAAATCGGCGATGCCGGCGATGGTGTTGGCGACCCGCGGCAGCATCGGGTGGCCGTGGCGCGCGTAGTAGATCGCGGGCTCCAGCACGTCGCGCAGCTTCAGCCGGCCGTGATCGCGGATCGACAGCATCCAGGCGTCGAAGGCGCCGGGCGTCACGGTGGCCAGCAGGCCAGAGCCGGGGATCAGGTCCAGCCCCTCGGCGCGGTAATGGGCGATGGTCGCGCCCTTCGGCGCCACGCCCTGCCCGCAGATCACGCGCGGCGTTTCCTCGCCCGCCAGCTGGATCAGCATGGGCATGTCGCCCAGCGGGCCGTTCAGGTGCGGCTCTACGATATGCAGCACGAAGCCCATGGCGGCGGCGGCGTCGAAGGCGTTGCCGCCCTTTTCCAGGATGCTCATGCCGACGGCCGATGCGATCCAGTGGGTCGAGGCGACGACACCGAAGGTGCCCTGGATCTCGGGTCTGGTGGTAAAGCTCATGCGGGCGTTTCCTTTGTCGTTATTGCCTGTCCTTGGCACAGGTCGGATCCGTGGTTGAAGGCGTCAGGTGTCGCGCGGGTCAAGCGCGTCGCGCAGCCCGTCCCCCAGCAGGTTGAACCCCAGCACCACCAGAAAGATCGCGATGCCGGGATAAAGCGCCATCCAGGGCGCCTGTTCGAGGAAGTTCTTGGCCGTGTTCAGCATAGAGCCCCAGCTTGGCGCGGGCGGCTGCTGGCCGAGGCCCAGAAAGCTGAGCGAGGCTTCCGCGATGATCGCGGTGGCGATGGTCAGCGTGGCCTGCACCATGATCGGCGGAAAGATGTTGGGCAGGACGTAGCGCCACACGAGCGGCAGGTGCCCCAGCCCGATGGCGCGGGCGCTTTCGACGTAATCCTCGGTCAGCACGCTCATGGTCTGGGCACGCGCCAGCCGGATGAAGATGGGCATGGCCGACAGGCCGATGGCGATCATGGCATTGCTCAGCGACGGGCCGAGAAAGGCCGCCAGCGCGATGGCCAGGATCAGGAAGGGGGCGGCCAGCAGCGCCTCGGTCACGCGGCTGATCGCGGCATCGGTCCAGCCCCGGCGATAGCCCGCCAGAACGCCCAGCGGCACGCCGATCGCGACCGCGATGGCGACCGACACGACGCCCGCCAGCAGCGAGGCCTGCGCCCCCCAGATCATGCGCGAAAGCACGTCGCGCCCGATCTCGTCGGTGCCGAAGGGATGCGCGGCCGTCGGCGCCTTGCGCACCGCCGCCCAGTCGGTCGCGGCCGGATCGGGGATCGGCAGCAGCGGCGCCAGCAGCGCCACCGTCACGAAGAACAGGACAAGGACCCCGCCGAACAGCGCCGAAGGGCTGGATTTCAGCTTGCGCCAGGCGCGGCTGCCGGATTTCGGCGGAACGGCGTCGGCGCGGGTGTCGATCTCGGCGATGCTCATTGGTCCCTCATCCGCGGGTTGAGGACACGGTAGGCCGCGTCGGCGAAGATGTTCATGAAGATGAAGGCGATCCCGGTGCAAAGGACGATCCCCTGCACCACGGCATAGTCGCGGTTGAACACCGCATCCACCACCAGCTTGCCGAAGCCGGGGATGGTGAAGATCTGCTCGGTCAGCACCGCGCCGGCCAGCAACTCGCCGAACAGCAGCGAGATGATCGTCACGATCGGCACCAGCGCGTTCCTGAGCGCGTGCTTGACCAGCACCGTGCGTTCCGCCAGCCCCTTGGCGCGGGCGGTGCGGACATAGTCGGATCGCAGCACGCCCAGCATGGCGGACCGGGTATGCCGCATCAGCGTGCCCGCAAGCCCGGTGCCCAGCACGAAGGCGGGCATCAGCATGTTGCGGATCGAGGTTAAGGGGTCGTCCATGAAGGGGCTGTAGCCCGAGGCGGGAAGCCAGCCGAGTTTGACCGACACCAGCAGGATCAGCATGATGCCCAGCCAGAAGTTCGGCACGGAAAGCCCTGAAAGTGCGGTGACATTCGCCACCCAGTCGATCCAGGTGCCCTTCTTGTAGGCCGAGATCACGCCGGCGGGAATTCCGATCAGCATGGCCATCAGCAGCGCCATCACGGCCAGCTGGATCGTGACGGGCAGCTTTTCCCCGATCAGTTCCAGCACCGGCTGGCGCGTCCTGAGAGAGGTGCCCAGGTCGCCCTGCATCGCGTTGCCGATCCAGGTCGCGTACTGCACCGGGATCGGGTCGTTCAGGCGGTATTTCTCGCGCAGCGCCTCAAGCACGGCGGGGTCGCGTTCCTCCCCGGCCATGGCCAGCACCGGATCGCCGGGCAGCAGGTGTTGCAGCCCGAAGACGAAGATCGAGATCAGGATGATCGTGGGTATCGCGATCAGGACCCGGCGGCCCAGAAAGGCAAGCATGGCAAGGCTCCTTCAGGGAAAGGCCCGGGTCCGGCGCAGGGCCGGGCCCGGGCTTGGCTCTTACTCGGTCATCGAAACGCCTTGCAGGCGGATCATGCCGTCGGGATAGGGCACGAACCCCTCGACCGAGGCGTCGAGCGCCCAGATCCAGGCCGGGTGGTAGAGATAGACCAGCGGCAGATCCGTCATCAGGATCTCGGTCGCGGCTTCATAGGCCTGCTTGCGCACCGCGGTGTCGTTCGACGCGCGGGCCTCGTTCAGCAGCCGGTCCACTTCCGGGTTCGAGTACTTGGCATCGTTCAGGCCGCCGCCGGTGGTGACGAACTGGTGGATGTTGCCGTCCGGATCGACACGGCCTGACCAGCCGACCTGGGTCGAGGTGTAGTTGCCGGCGGTCTGCTCGGACAGCATGGTCGCGAATTCCTTCGCGGCGATCTCGATGGTGATGCCCGCCTCGGCGGCCATGGCCTGGATCACCTGCACGACCTGGGTCTGCACCGGGTTGTTCGCGGTCTGCATCTCGATGGTGACGCCGTCGGCATAGCCGGCCTCGGCCAGCAGCGCCTTTGCCGCCTCGATGTCGCGCGCCTCGACCGGGAAGCGGTCGTCATACCAGGGCGAGTTCGGCGGGACATGCTGGTTGCCCGGCGTGAAGGCGCCCTCGAAGACGACCTGGTTCAGCGCCTCGCGGTCGATCGACAGCGACAGCGCCTTGCGCACGCGGCTGTCCAGCCCCAGCGGGTTGTTCGCCCGCTCGCCATTGCCGACGTTGATCGTGATGCCCTGGTAGCCGATCGAGGTGGCGCTTTCGAGCTTGAGGCCGCTGTCGCCCCGCACCGAGGCCACGTCGGTCGCGGCCAGCCGCTCGAGCATGTCGATATCGCCCGAGCGCAGGTTCGCAAGCCGCACGGTGGTGTCGGGGATCGGCAGGAAGGTCACCGTGTCGAAGTTGATCGCGTCGGCATTGTAGTACTCGGCGAACTTCTCGAGCACGATGCGGTCCTGCTGGATCCGCTCGACGAACTTGAACGGGCCCGAGCAGACCGGGTTCAGGCCCAGATCGGCGCCGGCCTCTTCGGCGGCCTTGGGCGAAAGCATCATGCCCGCGCGGTCGGCAAGCTGGGCGATCAGCGTGGCGTCCGGCGCGCCGACGGTGATCTTCACGGTCATGTCGTCCAGCGCCTCGACCCCGGTGATCGAGGCGATCTCGGACTTGCGGCGGCTTTCCTCGAGGGTCTGGCTGCGGTTGATGTTGTAGACGACGGCTTCGGCGTTGAACGGCTCGCCGTCATGGAAGGTGACGCCCTCGCGCAGCGACATGGTCAGTTCGGTGCCGTCGTCCGACCAGCTCCACTCGGTCGCCAGCATCGGGATGATCTCCAGGTCGGGCGAGATGTCGAACAGCTTGTCGCAGAGCGAGGCATAGACGATCCGGCCGACGAAGGTCCGCGACTGGTCGGGATCGAGGACGTCGGGGTCCTCCTGCAGGCCGATCCGCAGATCGGCGGCCTGCACCATGCCCGCGGTCGCGGTCAGGGCGAAGGCGAGGGCGAGTTTTGCCTTGGCAGACATCAGTCTTCTCCTCTGTTGGGGTGGTTCGTGGTCTTTTCTTCCGCCGCGCGCGCGGCGCGGTAGAGCTCGAAACGCCGCTCGGTGGCGGCGGTGCGTCCGCCCTCGGCGTCGCCGAGGCCCGCAAGCTGCAATTCCTCGGCCCGGTGGCAGGCCACCTCGCGCCCCTCGCCCGCGGGGTGCAGCCCGGGACGCTCGGTCCGGCAGCGGTCCACGGCATAGGCGCAACGCGGATGAAACCGGCAGCCGGGCGGGGGTGCTATGGGATTGGGCGGATCGCCCGCGACACGGGCCCCGGCGCGCCGCGCGCCCACCTTGGGCAGCGGGATCGCCGCGACCAGCGCCTCGGTATAGGGGTGGCGCGGGGTGTCGAACAGCTCGGCGGCGGGGGCCACCTCGACCACCTCGCCCAGATACATCACCGCGACCCGGTCGGACATGTGCCGGATCACCGCCAGATCATGGGCGATCACGACAAGGGTCAGGCCGAATTCGTCCTTCAGATCCTGGAGGATGTTGACCACCTGCGCCTGGATCGACACGTCGAGCGCGCTGACCGGCTCGTCCCCGATCACCAGCTTCGGGCCCGTGGCCAGCGCGCGCGCGATGCCGATGCGCTGGCGCTGCCCGCCGGAAAACTCGTGCGGATAGCGGTCGGCATGTTCGGGGCGCAGCCCCACGCGCGACAGAAGCTCTGCCACCCGCGCGCGGCGTTCCCCGGGCGTGCCGATGCCATGCGCCTTGAGCGGCTCGCCGATCAGCGCCCCCACCGTCATGCGCGGATTGAGCGAGGAAAACGGATCCTGGAAGATGAATTGCAGGTCGCGCCGCAGGCTGCGCATCTCGGCATCGGCAAGCGCCGCGATGTCGCGTCCCTCGTAGATCACCGCGCCCTCGTCGGGGTCGATCAGCCGGACCAGCACCCGCGCCAGCGTGGACTTGCCGCAACCGGACTCGCCCACGATGGCAAAGGTCTCGCCCCGGCGGATCCGCAGGCTGACGCCATCGACCGCGCGCACCACGGTGGGTTCGCCGAAAAGCGGCTTCTTCGTCACGAAATGCCGCTTGAGGTCGACCGCCTCGAGGATGATGTCCTCGCTCATGCCACCACCTCCTCGAGCGTGATGTTTTCTAGAGGCGCGCGAACGCAGGCGGCGGCGTGGCCGGGCCCTATGCCGCGCATCGGCGGGCGGCTGGCGCAGGCCCCGATGCGGAACGGGCAGCGCGCGGCGAAGCGGCAGCCCTCGGGCATGGCGGTGGGCGACGGGACCAGCCCGGGGATCGTGACCAGCCGCTCGCCCAGCGCGCCGAGCGAGGGCATCGAACTCATCAGCCCGATCGTGTAGGGGTGCTGGGGGTCGTCGAACACGGCCGCCACGGGACCGCTTTCCACCACGCGGCCGGCATACATCACCGCCACCCGGTCGGCCATTTCCGCCACCACGCCCAGGTCATGGGTGATCAGGATCATCGCCGCCCCGGTTTCCGACTGGAGACTGCGCATCAGTTCCAGGATCTGCGCCTGGATCGTCACGTCGAGCGCGGTCGTCGGCTCGTCCGCGATCAGCAGCGCCGGGTCATTGGCCAGCGCCATCGCGATCATGGCGCGCTGGCGCATGCCGCCCGACAGCTGGTGTGGGAATTCCGAAAAGCGCTTCGCGGCGGCGGGGATGCGCACCAGGTCCAGCATCTCGATCGCGCGGGCCTTCGCGGCCTCGTGGCTGACGCCGCGGTGCCGGCGCACCGACTCGGCGATCTGCTCGCCGATGGTGAGCGCGGGGTTGAGCGAGCTCATCGGCTCCTGGAAGATCATCGCCATCCGGTCGCCACGGATGCCGCGCAATTCGGGCGCCGGCATCGACAGAAGGTCACGGCCCTGGAACAGCGCCCTGCCCCCGGTCAGCCGCAGCGGCGGATCGGGCAGAAGCCCCATCAGCGCCAGCGCGGTCAGGCTCTTGCCGCAGCCCGACTCCCCCACGATGCACAGGGTCTGGCCGGCGCCGATCTCGAAGGAGACGTCGTCCACCAGGTTGGTGCGCGCCTCGCGGTGGCGGATCGACAGTCCCTCGACCCGCAACAGCGCCTGATCGTTGCCGCTCATGGCTGCCCCCCTTCCAGACTTTGGCGCAAGCGTTCGGACAGGATGCGCAGATGCTCGGCCATCGCGTCCCGGGCGCGCTGGCCGTCCCGCGCCTCGATCGCGTCGATGATCGCCACATGCTGGCGGTCGTAGAAGGCGATGGTCTCGGGCGTGCGGGCCCGGTGGCGCTGGCGCTGCCATTCCTCGCCCATGCGCACCTCGTCCAGCATGGAGAACGCGGTCAGCAGCAGCCGGTTACCGGCGGTGCGCGCGATCAGCCGGTGCAGCGCGCCGTCCCACAATTCGGCCGAGTCCGAATCGTCGGCCTGCGCGGTGCGCACGGCCAGGTGGCGCATCTTGGCCACGTCGTCGGCGGTGGCCCTGCGCGCGCAAAGCTCTGCCAGCGAGGGTTCGATGCAGAGCCGCGCCTCCATCACCGACAGCGGGTCGGCATCCATCGCGATCTCGGCGGCCAGGGTGCCGGTCGGATCGGGGGGCTGGCCCGCGAAGGTGCCCTTGCCCTGACGGCGCCAGATCAGGCCCTCTGCCTCCAGCGCCTCGAGCGCGCGGCGCACGGCGCGGCGGCCCACCCCAAGGCTCGCGCTCAACTCGCGTTCGGTCGGCAGGCGGCCATCGCCATCGATCTGGCCGGTCTCGATCAGACGCCGGATCTCTCCCAGCGCGCGGCTGGCATTGCCTTCCGGCCCGTCCGTGACTGCGATCTCGTCTTTCACGCCCGATCCAATCCGCAAATGGTTCCGCTCCAATCCACGATTGGTCCGCGTCACAAAAAGGTCAAGCATTAATCGCTACCATGAGCGCACAGGCCGGGAACTGATCCAAGTCTGTGCAGATTGCACAGGATACAGACAGGAACGCCCCCGGCCCGGGCGGCCGAGGGCATCGTCGGTGCACGGTTTCGGTCGCTCAGAGGGACCCGATCTCGGCCAGGAACGCGGTCAGGCCCTTGTCCGCGAAATCGAGGATCGCCTCGTCCGCCAGCAGCCCGTCCTTCAGCTTGGCGGGCGCCTGCGGCACGATCACCTCCTGCCACGGGAACACCCGCGCCAGCATCGCGCCCAGCACGATCTTCAGGGCCGATTGCGCGCGCACGCCGCCCAGCGCCCCGCCCGAGACGGTGATGACGAAACAGGGCCTGTCCTTGAAGACCGAGGCGTAGCCGGGGCGCGAGGCCCAGTCGATCGCGTTCTTCAGCACGCCCGGAATGCTGTAGTTGTATTCGGGCGTGACGAAGACGACGCCGTCCGCCCCGGCCACCTGAGCCATGAAGGCGGCGACATCCGCGTTGTCGGTGATGTCGGCGTTGTAATGTGGCAGGCGGCCGATATCGGTCGTCGCGCAGGTGGCGCGCGCACCCAGCCGCGCGATCAGCGCGTCCTGCGTGCCACGGGCCGAGGACTGCGCCCGCAGGCTGCCGCATACGAATAGAAGCTTGGTCAAGTCAGTCTCCCGTCAGTTCGGATTGGGTCAGAGCCGCGCCAGCCAGGTCGCGATCTGCGGAAACACCATGAGGATGCCAAGGCTCGCGATCATGGTCAGGACGAAAGGCGCTGCCCCGCGGAATATCTCGGCCAGTTTCAGGTCGGGATCGTCCATGGCGGAGCGGATGGTATAGACCGACAGCCCGAAGGGCGGCGTCAGCAGCCCGATCTCGACCGCGATCACGGTCATCACGCCGAACCAGATCATGTCGAAGCCGGCGGCCGAGGCAACGGGAAGTGCTATCGGCAGCAGGATCAGCATGATCGAGATGGAATCGATCAGGCAGCCCAGCACGATCACCAGCACCAGGTACAGAAGCAGGAAGCCCCAGGGCCCGATGGGGCCGCTCAGCAGCGCATCGGCCAGTGCGCCGGGCAGGCCCGAAAGCGCGAGCATCCGGCTGAAGAAGGTGGCCGCCATGATCAGGAACAGCACCGACACGGTAATCTGCCCGGTTTCCACCAGCAGCCGCCAGAAGGTCGCCCGGTCGAGCGTGCGGCGCAGGATGGCCACCACCAGCGCGCCGAAGGCACCGACGGCGCCCGCCTCGGTGGGGTTCAGGAAGCCGCCGTAAAGCCCGCCCAGCACCAGAAGCATCAGGCTCAGGATCGGCAGCGCCTTGGCGGCAAGCTGGCCGAGGGCAAGGCCGGGGCCGTCGTCGTGGGTTTCTTCCGCGTCGAAGACGAAGGCGGGGTTGAACCGCGCCAGCATCCAGATCGCCACCGAGAACATGACCGCCAGCAGCAGGCCGGGGCCGACGCCCGCGAGGAACATCCGGCCCACGGATTGCTCGGCCAGCACCGCGTAGACGATCATCAGCAGCGACGGCGGGATCAGCATGCCCAGAACGGAACTGCCCGCCACCACCCCGGTCGAGAAGCGGCGCGAATAGCCGTGGCGCGTCATCTCGGGCACCGCCACGCGGCTGAAGACGGACGCCGAGGCGATGGAGATGCCGGTGATCGAGGCAAAGACCGCGTTCGAGAACACGGTCGCGACGCCCAGTCCCGCGCGCAGCCGCTTGAGCGCCCGCTCGAACACGTCGAAGGTGTCCTTGCCGACCCCCGAGACGGTCACCAGCAGCCCCATCAGCACGAACAGCGGCACCACCGCGAACAGGTATTCGCGCAGCGAGTCGTTGGCGACCGCGCCCAGCATCCGGGTCGCCACCGCGTCGTTGCGGATCGAGGCGACGCCAAGGAAGGATACCGCCAGCATGGAAAGCCCGATGGGCAGGCCGATCCAGATCAGTACGATCAGGCCCAGGACCCCGGCGATCCCCACCTCCATCGGGGTCATCGCGCCCCCTCCCTGCCGATGGCGATGCCAAGACCCGCGACGGCGCGGCGGGCGAACTCTATCGCCGCGACCGCGACGCCCAGCAGGATCAGCGCCCGGAAGGGCCAGGACGGCAGGGTCGCGACGCCGGTCACGCCGATATACTCGCCCGCCGCCATGTCCTTGCCCAGGATCCCCAGTGTCGCCCAGGCGATGCCGCCGATGGCCACCGCGCCCACCAGGTCGAAGACCGCCGCAAGTGCCGCGCCCGCGCGCGGGAAGCGGCGGCGAAAGCCGGGCAGGAACATGTCGGTGCGCGCCAGCCGGTCGGCGCGCACGGTCGCGGCCAGTTGCAGGTAGACGATCATCACCAGCATCAGCGCCCCCAGTTCCGAGACCAGCGGCAGCGAGCCGCCCATCACGTTGCGCGCCACCACATCGGCGCAGATCACCAGCATCAGCAGCCCGATCATCACCGTGCCGAGGGCCGCAAGCCCGTCCACCGCCAGCGCCCAGAGCCGGGCGATCGGGTGGGTGCTGCGCCCCGGATCCGGGGCGCGGCCATTGTCATGGGTGTTTTGCATGGGCGCGCCCAAGGCTCAGAGTTCCGCGTCCCAGTCGCGGACCGGGGCCTCGCCACGGGCGCGCAGCCCTTCCATGTAGGCGCGCAGGAAATCGCGGGCGGGCGTGCCGCGCTCTTCCAGCGTGTCGGCCCACTCCTTTGCGATATTGGGCATCGCGTTCACCCAGGCGGCGCGGTCCTCTTCGGCCATGGGGGTGATGGTCACGGGCGGGTTCTGCGTGGCACCCAGCTCGACCATGCGGGCCAGCGCCGTCTCGGGGCGGTCCAGCAGGTCCTGGCCATGCGCATCGGTGTAGTACTTGCCCGCCTGGACCATGGCGTCCTGCACTTCCTCGGGCAGGGCGTCCCAGCTGTCGCGGTTGATCGCGATTGCGCCCGAAAAGGCGACGCCCATGCGCACCTTGGTGATGTAGGGCGCGACCTCGTAGATCTTGGCGGGCAGAACGCCCAGTGCAAGGCTCAGCACCCCGTCGGACACCCCGGTCTGGATATCGGTGTAGAAGGTGGTCAGCGCGCCATCGACGGCGTTGGCGCCGGTGCCGCGCAGCCAGTTGCCCAGCACGCCGGGGGCGGACAGCTTCATCCCGTCCAGGTCGGCAAAGCCGCCGATCGGCTGCTTGGTGTAGACGTCGTAGCTGTCGGTCCCGGTGAAGCCCAGCACCTTCAGGTTGTACTGCTCCCATTCGTTGCGGAAGGCGTCGTTCGTCTCGAACAGCTCGGCCATGACGGCCAGCTGCGCGGGCGGGTTGTTGGTGGCGAAGGGCGCATAGCTGGAGGCCTGGCTCAGCGGCAGCTTGGCCGCCTCGAGGAACGAGAACACCCAGCCGATATCGGTGATGCCTTCTTCCACCGAGGACAGCGTCGCGTTGGCCTTGTAGAGCGTGCCGCCGAAGGCCTCGTTCCACTCGATCCGGTAGTTGCCGCTCTGGGCGAGGATCTCGTCGGTGCGGGCCATGAAATGGGTCTGCATCATGCCGACCCACGGGATCACCGTGGGATGGCTGGAAGCGATGGTCAGGCTGATCGTCTCCTGCGCGGCCAGGGGCAGCGGCAGCGCAAGGACGCAGGCGGTCAGTAGTCCGCGGATCGGTTTCATGTTGGTCCTCCCGGGGGGGTTGCACTTGTCTTGGTCTTGCGCCGGGGCGCATCCGCCCCGGCGGGTATCAGGCGGGCTCAGCCGGCCTTGCGGCGGGCGATCTCGGCCCGGATCTCGGCGCCATGCTCGTCGAGCGTGGGCGGCGGGGCGACGTCGCGGTCGATCTCTCCGTCGAAGCCGTAGGGCGCGCGCACCGTGGTGAAGGTGCCCATCTGCGGATGCTCGGCCGACACTGCCAGATGCAGGTGCCTTGCCTGCGGATCCTCCAGCGCCTCGTTAGAGTCGTAGGCCGGCGAATGCGGCACTTCCGCCGCCAGCAGCTTCGCGCACCAGTTGTCGCGGGTATCCTTCCGGAAGACCGGCGTGAAATGCGCGATCAGCTCGTCCTGGTGCTGGATGCGCTGCATCCGCTCGTTGAAGCGGGGATCCTGGTTCAGCGCCTGCTGGCCGGTCGCCTCCAGGAGCCCCTCCCAGAACTTGGTGGGCGAGGACATGTGGATCGCCACCCATTTCCCGTCGGAACACTCGAAGGTGTAGGACTGCGACACGACCGGGCGCGACAGCGGGCCCATCACCTCGCCCACCGAGAAGTAGTGGGTGAAGCTGTCCAGGTTGAAATGCGTCATCGCCTCGAGCATGGAAATGTCGAGCCGGTGGCCCTTGCCCGACTGCCCCCGCTCGACCAGCGCCGCCATGATGCCCAGCGCCGCGTATTGGCCCGTAATGGCGTCGGCCAGCGCCGGGCCGATCACGCGGGGGTTCGTGGGCGGCGTGACCAGCCGCAGGAAGCCGCTCGCAGCCTGCGCCACGGTGTCATAGGCCGGGCGGTCGCGCGACGGGCCGGTCTGCCCGAAGCCCGAGATCGCGCAATAGATCAGCCGCGGATTGATCCGCGCCAGATCGTCGAAGCCCACGCCCAGCTTTTCCGCGACACCGGGGCGGAAGTTCTGGATGAACACGTCGGCCGAGGCGATCAGGTCGTGCAGGACGGCCAGATCCTCGGGATCCCGGGTGTCCAGCGCGATGGAACGCTTGTTGCGGTTGTAGGTCTGGTAATGCGGGCTGTAGAGACCGCCCTTGAAGGCGCGGAACGGATCGCCGCTGCCCGGGCGCTCGACCTTGATCACGTCGGCGCCCAGATCGGCCAGGTGCATCGCGGCGGCGGGCCCGGTGATGTAGGTGCCCAGCTCGATCACGCGGATATTCTTCAGAAGCTTGACCATGGGATCCTCTCCTTACCCGTGCCGCTTCGACGGCTTGCCGTCATAGGCGATCGCCAGGTCCGCCTTGTGGGACATGATGAACCCGATGGAGCGCTGGGACTCCTCGAACAGATGCGCCGCCAGCCCCGCGGTTCGCGCCAGAAGCGGCACCGCCTTGATCGCCTCGAGCGGCCAGCCCGCATCGAGGATCGTGGCGGGGATCGCCCCCGAGACGTTGATCGGCAGCGGGCGGTCCATGATGCCGGGCGCATGCTGGCCGAGCAGGCGCAGCGTGCGCACATGATCGCCGGAAACCCCCAGCGCATCGGCGATGGCCAGCAGCCGGTCGGCGCGCGGGTCGCCCGCGCTGTGCTGCGGATGGCCCAGGCCCGGCACCTTTTTCCGCGCGGCCTTGAGCCCGTTCAGGCTGTCGATGGCAGCCTTCTCCAGATCCGTGCCGTCGGCCCGTGCCTTGGCGATCACCTCGGCCAGGTAGCGGCCGGACACTTCCGAGCTGCCCGCGACCACGCTGCCCATGCCCAGCAGCCCCGCCGACATCGCGCCCTGCCATGCCTCGGGCGCGGCGGCCAGCGTCATGCGCGCGGCCTGGACGCTGGGCACGAGCCCATGCTCGGCAATGGCGACAAGGCAGGCGTTCATCATCTTGCGCTGCGCCTCGGACGGCTTCTCGCCGGTGACCAGCAGCCAGAAGTAGTCGGTGAAGTCGATCCCGCCGATCAGCTCGTCCACCAGGTCGTGGCCGCGGACGGTCACGCTTTCGGCGTCCGAGGTCGCGATGGCGGTATACGCCTGATCCTGCTTTCCGATGCGCATTGCCGCTCCTTTTTTCGGTATGCGAAAACATTTTCTCTTGCCGAATGTTATGGCCTGATCTAGCTTCGCGTCAAGAAAGAATGTTTCGCACGGATGGGTGGCCGCGACCGCTTCTGCCGCCCGTCCCGCACCAGCCGGAGGAACCCATGGCCAACGTCAACCAGTTCAGCCTTACCCAAGCCGTGCAGGAGTCGTTCCGCACCGAGGAGGGCAGCCGCTTCCAGCTGCTGCTCAACAAGGCGATCGAGCACCTGCACGACTACACCCGCGAGGTGAACCTGACGCACGAGGAATGGATGCGGGTGCTGACCTTCCTCTACGACTGCGGAAAGATCTCGACGCCGGAACGCCAGGAATTCATCCTGCTCTCGGACGTGCTGGGCTTTTCGGCGCTGGTGGACATGATCAACACCCGCGGCGGTGCGACCGAAGGGTCCAACCTGGGCCCGTTCTACCTGGACGACGCGCCGGAAAAGGCGCTGGGCGACCACCTGGCCGACGGGCGCGACGGGGTCACGATCCTGGCCTATGGCAAGGTGACCGACACGCTGCACAACCCCCTGCCCCATGCCATCGTGGACACCTGGCAGGCCGACGGCTCGGGCACCTACCCGATCCAGGAACAGGAACAGGGCCAGGACAAGTACGACCTGCGGGGCAAGTTCACCACCAACGACAAGGGCGAGTACTACTACACCACCGTGCTGCCCAAGCCCTACACCGTGCCCTATGACGGTCCGGTGGGCGAGTTGCTGCGCGCGGGCAACCGCCATGCCTGGCGGGCGGCGCACCTGCATTACATCATCCGCGCGCAAGGCATGAGCGCGATCACCACGGAAGTGTTCTTCGAGAACACCGAGTACATCGACAACGACGCCGTCTTCGGCGTGCGCAAGTCGCTGATCGCCCGGCTCGAGCCGGTGAAGGCGTCGGACCAGATCGACTTCGACCTCAAGGTGAAGCCCGACGCCAAGTTCCGCTTCGACTTCGTGCTGGCGCCACAGGGCTGAGCGGGGCCAGGAGGGGGGCAGACGCCATGTCCGCAGATGACCGGCCGGCCGAATTCGTCGAGGCGCTCGCCAAGGGGCTTGCCATCATCGAATGCTTCGATGCGGCCCATCCCGAGATGACGCTGTCGGAAATCTCGCGCCGCGCCGGGATCACCCCGGCGGCCGCGCGCCGCAGCCTCATCACGCTGGAAACGCTGGGCTATGTCGGCAGCGCGAACAAGCGCTTCCACCTGCGCCCGCGGGTCATGGGGCTTGGCTCTGCCTTCTATTTCTCGGCCCGGATCGACGAGCTGATGCTGCCCGAGCTGCGCCATGTGGTGGAACTGTTCGGCGATGCGTCGTCGGTGGCGACGCTGGATGGGAAGGACGTGATCTATGTCGCGCACTACTCGGTCCAGCGCGCGCGCCGCGCGACGGCCGTGGTGGGCGCGCGCTATCCCGCGCATGCCACCTCGCTGGGCCGGGTGCTGCTGGCGGGGATGGAGGATGCCGCCCTCGACGCATGGTTCGCGGATCTGGAGCCGCAGGCGCTGACCGCGCGCACCCTGACCGAGCCGGGCGCGATCCGGGCCGAGGTCATGGCCACGCGCGAGCGCAACTACGCCACCACCGTGGACCAGCTCGACTACGGCATCACCGCGCTTGCGGTGCCGATCCGCAATGCCGCCGGCCAGACCGTCGCCGCCCTGAACACCTCGGGCTATACCGGGCTCGTCACGCCGGAGCTGCTGATCGCCGAGCGGCTTCAGGAATTGCAGGCGGCGGCGGCGCGCATCGGCCATGCCATCGACCGCTATCCGATGGCCGCCTCCATCATCGGCAATTGAACCCCCCGGGCGCGGCCCGCGCGGCCCGTGCCCCCCAACCTTTTCCGGGAGAACATCCATGTGCAGACTTTGCCAGCCGGGACAGGCCGCCCCCTGCCCCACCAATGTCGACTACCGCGCCGACGCGGCCCAGGTGGACGCCGCCGCGCGCGCGGCCCTTCTTGACGGCGCCCATTCGCGCAAGGCGCAGGCGCTCGCCGCCTCGACCCTGCCCGAGGGCGTGGGCACGCCGGGCCGCCGCGTGCTGATCAAGGGCGGCATCGTCATCAGCATGGACGACGCCATCGGCAACCACGCCGCGGCCGACGTGCTGATCGAGGGGGCGAAGATCGTCGAGGTGGCCCCGAGCATCGACGCCCCCGACGCCGCCGTGATCGACGCCGCGGGCAAGATCGTGATGCCGGGCTTCGTCGACACCCATCACCACCAGTTCGAGACGGCGCTGCGCAGCTTCCTGCCCGACGCGATCCTCGTGAATGACGGCCGCCCCGAAAGCGCCTTCAACTACTACGAGTCTATGCTGCAGAAGATGTCGCTTCTGTACCGGCCCGAGGATGTCTACATCAACGAGGTGTTCGGCTCGATCGCCCAGCTCGACGCGGGCGTGACCACGGTGATGGATGTGAGCCAGATCCACCACTCGCCGGAACATTCCGACGCCACCATCGAAGGCCTGCGCGATGCGGGCCGCCGGTCGGTCTTCGGCTATTTCGAGGGCTGGGGCGAGCGCGCGCAGTATCCGCAGGACGCGAAACGCATCCGGGCGCAGCATTTCGCCAGCGATGAGGGGCTGCTGTCCATGGTCATGGGCGGAGAGATCTACCTGCCCGGCTACGAGACCGCCTGGGCCATCGGGCGCGAGCTGGGCCTGCCCGTCGCGCTGCATGTGGTGGGCACCTTCGGCATGCAGCCCACCTTCGACGAGCTGGGCGCGGCGGGCATGTTCGGCCCCGACAACATCTTCATCCACATGACCGGGATGAGCGAGGCGGGCTGGAAATACGCCGCCGACGCGGGGGCGCATGTCTCCCTGTCGGTGCCGATCGAGATGCAGATGCGCCACGGCATGCCGCCGATCCAGAAGGCGCTGGACCTGGGCCTGTCCACCTCGCTGTCCACGGATGTGGAATGCACCATGACGGCGGATTTCTTCACCCAGATGCGCGGCATGATCACGCTTCAGCGCATGTTCGCCAATGAAAGGGCGCTGGCCGGCGAGGAGTATCCGAAGCTGATGTCGAGCCTCGACACCCTGCGCTGCGCCACCATCGAGGGCGCGCGCGGCCTGCGGCTCGATCACAGGACGGGATCGCTGACCCCCGGCAAGGAGGCCGACATCATCCTGCTCGACGCCGAGGCGATCAACGTGGCGCCCCTGAACCACGCGCCGGGCGCAGTGGTCACGCTGATGGAGCGGACCAACGTCGACTCGGTGATGGTCGCGGGCCAGGTGAAGAAGTGGCGCGGCACGCTGCTGGGCTTCGACATCCCGCATCTGCGCCGCGCGCTGGAGGACAGCCGCGACCACCTGTTCCGCGCGGCCGACCTGCCGCTGGATCCGTTCCGCGCCTGAGAACCGCGCCGGGGGCCGCACAGCGCGCCCCCGGATACGCCGCTCCGGCCAGCCGAACCGACACCCGCCTTCGGCAGGAAGCCGCGACCACCCGGGCGCCGGCCGCGCGCGTCGTGGCTGGCCGTGGGCAAGGCCAGGACGATAGCCGCGCCGCCTTGGCGTTCCACGACCTGACATTCGCGGATCTCGGGCGCGGCGGCCTTTTCGTCAAGACGCATCCCATCCCTTGCCCGCTGCCCCCGCCCTGGCCGCGCAGGCGGCGAGCGTTTCGTCTGCCCGGGACGGCAACAGGCAGTCGCCCCCCGACGCGGTGCGATCCCCATCAGCGCGCCTGCGCGTGTCACGCTGCATCCGGGAAGCGCGACGGGTCGCTGGTTTCCCGGCGTTCACGAAGGATCCGGCCGCCGCGCGGAGAGCCCCCGGCCGCCTGCAAGCCGTTGGCTGTTGACAGAACCGATCCACATCGATTATGCAATCGATTGCAAGATATGGGGTGACGTAGCATGGCGCAAGAAAAGCTCTTCGATGTGAAATTTTCCGCAACAGGACTCTGTGTCGGAAAGCTGCGCAACGAAGTTACGGTCGAGGCGCATGCGCCCTTCAGGAGCGTCAACATGCTCGCGACCGACGAGGGGAATTTCCAGGGCGGCGAGGGAACGGCCCCGACGCCGCTGGAGTATTTCCTGACCGGCCTGGTCGGGTGCCTGATGACCCAGCTGCGGGTGTTCAGCAAGAAGATGAAGGTTCCGTTCGACAGCCTCGAGGTGCGGTGCGAGGCCGCCTGGGAAGGCATGAAATCCGAAGCTGGTCCCTATGCGGGGGTCCCTTCCGGGTTTCGCATCGACATCGACATCCAGTCCAGCGCACCGAGCGAGCAGATCGAGGGCCTGGTCAGGGCAGCCCGGCTTGGCTGCTTCGTCGAGCAGACGCTCTGCCGAAAGAACGATCTTGAATACAGCCTGCAGATAAATGGAGCGGCAGAATAAATCGCAAGATATCCAAACAGGGAGGAAAAGGATATGAAGACCAGGAATGCATGCAAGGCGCTTTCGGGCGTATCGCTTCTGGCAATGCTGGCGGCCGGACCGTCCTTCGCGCAGGAGGAAATCAGCATCCGGATCGCCTCGGGCTTTGCGCCCAACGTGGCTGCGGTCAAGATCCTTCAGGAAACCTTCATGCCGCGCGTCGACGAGCGGCTGGCCGAAACCGGAAACTACAGCATCGAGTGGCGCGAGGCGTTTTCCGGCACGCTCGCCCAGCCCGGGGGCGAACTGGAAGCGATCCAGCTCGGCCTGACGGATATCGGCGTGATCCCCACCGCCTTTCACGCGGATCGCTTGCCGCTGTATCAGATCGGGTCGGTGACGCCATTCACGTCCAGCGACCTGGTGCTGATCTTTGGCGTGATGGATGACCTGGTCGAGCAGTATCAGGAATTCTCCGAGACCTGGGATCCGCTCAACCAGGTGTCGCTCGCGGTCAGCGGGATCCCGGACAACTATGTCCTGTGCTCGCGCGTGCCGATCAGCACCAAGGAAGATGTCGACGGCTTGCGCGTGGCCGGGGCGGGCCTGAACCTGAGATGGGTCGAGCCGGCCGGCGCCGTCGGCGTCACCGGCACGCTGGCCAACTTCTACCAGCTGGTGGAAACCGGCGTTGCCGACGCGATGATGGTCTGGGGAGAGGCGATCGTCTCGCTCAAGTACCACGAGGTGTGCCCGCATTACTTCGATGCCGGAATGGGCGGACTGAATTCCTATGTGATCAACGTCAACAAGCAGGCGTGGGATCGCTATCCCGAAGAAGTCCGGACCGCCCTGCGCGAGGCTGCGGTCGAGTATGGTGTGGCGATCGGGAACTTCTCGGCCGAGGTCGGGGCGCAGGCGCGCGACACGATGCTGGAGAGCGGCGGCACCGTGACGGAACTCAGCCAGGAAGATCGCCTTGCATGGGTGAACTCGCTGCCGCCGCTGGCGATCGAATGGGCCGATGCACTCGAGGGTGAGGGCGTTCGGGCGCGCGAGATCCTTGCGGCCTACATGGAGGCGATGCGCGAGGCAGACCAGCCAGTCCTGCGCGACTGGGACGTCGAATAAAGATCGCCGTTCCGATGACGCGAACGCACGATAGCGGTCAGCAACCCAAGGCAACGGTCGAGCAGGGAAACCTGCTCGACAACCAGATGCCCGAATTTCCGATCCTGACGCCACTCGCGCGCCTTTACGGTTTCGCGGGCGCCGCGGTCGTCCTCGGGCTTCTCATAATCGTCAATGTCGACGTGTTCGGCCGGTTCCTGTTCAACCGTCCTTTGGCAGGCACGCTCGAGCTGTCCGAAATGGGCATCGTCGCCATCGTGTTCCTGCAGCTTGCCGGCACCATCGGCGCGCGCCGTCTGACCCGCTCGGACGGTTTCCTGGGCTTTGTCGAACGGCGCCGATCCGTCCTCGCGCTCTACATGCGCGCGATCTTCAATATCCTCGGCGCGGTCACGCTGCTTGTTGTCGCCTATGGGCAATTCCCCCGGCTGATCACCTCTTATGTGCGGGGGTATTACAAGGGCAATGTCGGGATCTTCACCGCGCCGACCTGGCCGCTCGACGCCATCGTCCTGACGGGCGTTGTCCTTGGTGCCGTCATGTTCGTCGCCCTTGCCGGCGTGAACGTGAAGAAAATCATCAATGAAAAACGAAGGATCGCGGAATGACCGGTCTGGAAATTGGCATCATCTCGGTCGGTGCGATCATTGTTCTCGTCTATAGCGGCCTGCACATCGCAATCGCGCTCAGCCTCGTGTCGTTTCTCTCGGTCCTGTACCAGTCCGGAAGCACGAGCCTTGCGATCAACCTGCTGACACTCGCGGCAACGGACGGGATCGCAAATCAGACCTTTGCGGTCATTCCCCTGTTCGTTATGATGGGTCTGCTCATGAACGCCACCGGCGTCGGGCGCGACGCCTTCGATGTGGGCGACTTCGTGCTTCATCGCCTGAGGGGCGGGCTGGGGCTTGCGACAGTCGCCTCCAACGCGGTGTTCGCGGCGGTCACCGGGGTCTCGATCGCATCGGCCGCCGTCTTCACCCGGGTCGCGGTGCCGGAAATGCTGCGGCTCGGATATTCCCCGCGCTTCGCTGTCGGCACCGTGGCGGGCAGCTCGGTCCTGGGAATGCTCATCCCGCCAAGCGTTCTGCTCATCGTCTACGCCATCATTACCGACCAATCCATCGGTCGGATGTTCTTCGCGGGCATCGGACCGGGGATCATCCTGTCCACCGTCTACTGCCTGGGCATCCTGGCGATGGCCTACTTCATTCCAAGCATGGTGTTCGACCCGACGCGGAAGTTTGCCGATGAAGCCGCGATGGGCGCCGACCGTTTCGAAGGCGTCACCTGGGGCCAGATCGCGTTGAAGCTGCTGCCGATCGGGTTTCTCATCTTCGTCGTGCTTGGCGGCATCTACGGCGGCGTCTTCACCCCCACCGAGGCCGGGGCGGTCGGCGCATTGTTCGCAACGCTCTACGCGGTTCTGCGCGGCAAGCTGACCCTGGCGCTTTTTGTCCAGACGCTTCGGGAAACGGGCTACATCACCGCCGCGGTCTGCTTCCTGATCATTGCCGCGACGATGTACAGCCGCTCCCTCGCCTTTGCCGGTGTTCCCTCCGAAATCGGCCGGTTCGCGCAGACGCTGACCCAGAACTATCTGGTCATTCTCTTCATATTCGTGCTGATCGTTCTCGTGCTCGGGACCATCATCGATGCAATCTCGATCATGCTGATCGTGGTGCCTCTTTTCCTTCCGATCATGCTCCAGTTTGGCGTGGACCCCATCTGGTTCGGCATCATCACCACGATCGCGGTCGAGGTGGGCCTGCTGACGCCCCCCCTGGGGATGGCCTGTTTCGTGATCAAGAGTTCGCTCACGAACAAGGAAATCACGCTCGAGGATGTATTCATCGGCGCGCTTCCATTCGCGGCGATGATGCTTTTCGTGATCGGTCTTCTCGTGAGGTGGCCACACCTGATCTACATCGACCAGTGGTTCGGCTAGGGCCGCTGTATTGCCGACAGTATTCGAAGGCGGACCCGCACAGGGTCGAATACCGGAATTGAGCAAAAGGAGAGGCCGATATGCATGACTGTCTTTTTCGGCTCGGGCGCGTCTGCGGGGCCCAGCGATGAAGATCGGCTTCATCGGCCTGGGGCGCATGGGCGCAGAGATGGCGCTCAATCTTTCGCGCGCCGGGCATGACCTGACCGTCTGGAACCGGACCAGCGAGACATCGCGCAACTTCGCTGCCGAAAGCGGCGCGGCGATTGCGGCGTCCCCGGCAGAGCTTTGTGCGCAGAGCGAGCTTGTCATCACGATGCTGTCCAACGATGCCGCGTCCGAGGAAGTCCACTTCGCGCGCGACGGGCTCTTCTCGGTCTCGGGGCCGAAGACGGTGATCGAGATGGGCACGATGACGCCCGGCCACATCCGAAGGCTGATCGGGCATGCCCCCGCGGGGTTCCGCGTCATCGATGCGCCGGTCTCGGGGTCGGTCCAGGCGGCAAGGGACGGCGCGCTTCTGATCATGGTCGGCTGCACGCCGGAGGAACTCACCGAGCTTGCGCCGGTTTTCGGCTGCATGGGCAAGCAATCGATTGCATTGGGTGCTCCGGGACAGGCCGCCATCATGAAGCTTGCCGTGAACGGGTTGATCCATGGCCTGAACCAGGCCGTGGCAGAGGCGATCGTTCTCGTGGAACGGGCCGGCATCGATCCCGCGCTTGCATTCGACATCATCGAGTCGAGCGCTGCGGCGGCACCGATGCTGTCCTATCGGCGCCCCCTCTACCTGGCGGAAGCGGACCACGCGGTGACGTTCACGGTCTCGCTGGCGCGCAAGGACATGGAGGCCATGGCCCGGCTGGCAGAGGACGTGAACGTCGCGATCCCGCAGGCCCGCGTCACCTTGCAGAAGCTTCACGAAGCCGAAGGACAGGGCTTCGGAGACCGGGACATGGCCTCGATCCTGGCATTCATGCGGAAGGAAAGAACATGAAAGCAGCACTATTCGTCGGCGGATGGGAAGGGCACGCGCCTCTCGACTTCAGCGCCTGGTATGCGGATCTGCTCGGGAAGAACGGGTTCGAGGTGGTGATCCACGACACCCTGGAGCCGCTGGAACATCCGGAGACGCTGTCCGATATCGACGTGATCACGCCCATCTGGTCCTCGGCGCGGTCCGGCCACCGGCAGGAATTCGGCAACATGACCAAGCCGCAAGAGGATGGCCTGCTCAAGCTGATCTCCAGCGGGTGCGGCATCGCGGGCTGGCACGGACACATGGGCGACGCGTTCCGCGACCGGCCGACCTATCACTTCCTGATCGGTGGGCAGTTCGTCGCCCACCCCCCCGGCTGGCCGGACAATCTCCAGCCGCGAGAGGACTACATCGATTACGACGTGACCATCTGTCGGCCGGCGGACCCGATCGTGCGCGGCATATCCAGTTTCAGGCTCAGGTCGGAACAGTATTACATGCTGGTGGACCCGTCGAACGAGGTTCTCGCCACGACCACCTTTTCCGGGGAACATCTGTGGTGGATCGAGGGCACCACGATGCCCGTCGTCTGGAAGCGCCGCTGGGACAAGGGCCGCGTCTTCTACTGCTCGATCGGCCATGAGCTGGACGATCTCAGGAACCCCAAGGTGACCGAGATCATTCGCCGCGGCGTGATCTGGGCGGCCGAGGGCCGGCGCGTTGCGGCGGGCGATGCCGGTGCACCGGCCTAGACCAGCGCCGCGGCGCGCAAGCGTGGGCCCGGGGGCCGTCGCCACCAGCATGGAACGCGCGGCGGCTACCGCCCCCGGGGCCTGCCCGGCCGCGGCCACCTCGTACCGGTCTGCCCCATGACCTGCGGGCGGACCATCGTCATCGTCTGAACAAGAAATGGAAAC